>JAKBDW010000364.1:0-17182 GCA_021834245.1 Pseudomonadota bacterium | reverse complement strand
GACGAGATAGCGCGCGTAGTTCATGCGGAAGTCTGTTGCATGTGGGTGCGCCTTAAGGAATTTTTCGCTGAACGCGATCACCTTATGTGTGTCCTTTTGCGATGCCAGGACGCGCAACTTGAATAACGCTGCTTCTTCCCAGGCGGGCCTAAGTTTGAGTGCCCGATCAATGGCCTGATTTGCGGTATCCAAGTCGCCACTGCGAACAGCCAAGTGCGCAACTGCGAATTGGGCCTCTGGCAGACGCGGATTGAGCTGCGCCAGGGATTGCATAATCTGCAGGGCCGCGGCGTGGTCCTGCACGCGACCCATCACCGCCGCGATGCGCAAGTACGTTTGAGGAAGATGATCAGCGGGCGAAAGCTTGAGAATCTTCTTTAGCTCCCCTTCCGCGTCACTCATCTTGCCGTTGTCCATGAGGACAGTGGCCAACGCTTCGTGCGCCTCAATGCTGTCGGGTTCGAGCTCAACCCACAGGCGCCCGGACTGCTCCGCTTCCTTTGGGTGTCTGGCGTAAAGACTTACCAATGTAGCGCGCTCGGCAAGACGTGGGTCGCGCGTCTGCATGGCTGCGCGCGTCAGTTCTGTTACCGCGACGTTAAGGTGCCCGCGCTGGCCGGCAATCTCTCCCAGTAGCAGTTCGTACAAAATATTCGACGTGAGCTTGACGTTTGGCAGGGTCTGAACGGCTTGCACCGGGACAGTCGCCTCGGCCACGGGTTTGGGCGCAACCGTGCTGCATGCCGCCAACCCCGCGCATGCCGCGCCGAGCAACCAAACAATGGGGGATCTGTTCATGACATTCTCCGGCGATTTTCGCCTTGCTAAATCTTGTCGCAAGAACCTCTTCGACCGCGCGATTCCGAATTCATTCGTACATTGCCATGTACGTTTCGCGGTGCACTGTTTGCGTAGGCGACCCGAGTATTATATAAAGGTCTCGCGGCATAAAATTCGCGCCTGTATTCCATGACCAATTCAGTATTCCTGCTACTAGCCGCGCTGATGGTGTTCGCATTCGGCTACCGCTTTTTTGCGAAGTTCCTGGCGCTCTGGGTGTTTCGTCTTGGTAGTAATTATACTACACCCTCCCCGGACAGTGGCAGGCACTTGGTGCCTGACCGTCACCGGCTGTTCGGACAGCGCACCGCTTCGCTGGGTGCCGCCACCGCAATCGCTGGAACCCTGCTGGCTTTGATATGGGGCTGGATACCTGCTTTCCTGTGGGTCGTGGTTGGCACGGCGATTGGGGCGGGCACCTATGGCGTTGGCAGTCTGTGGCTGGCCACCCGCAGCCAAGACGATGTTCCTGTGCAACCTGCGCGCACCCTTGTCGGAAAGCGAGCGAGAGCCCCAATCGTCGCGCTGCTAGTCGCGCTCTCCCTGCTCATCAACTGGGTCATGGCGCTGATCGTTGCCGATGTGCTGATTGCCTTTCCAGCAAGCGCCATACCCTTTTGGCTTCTTGCGGCGCTGACACTCGCTCCTGGCCTGTTCTCGCAACTCGATAACCCATCGCGATTTCTGCCTGCCACAGGGGTGGTATTAATCGTGATGTTGCTGACGCTTTGGTTGTTGCGCGCAATACCACTGCATTTTGTCGGATTTGTGCAGTTGCAAACCAGCGCCGGCAGCGCACTAACACTGGACGCGCAGGTATTGTGGGTGGTCGCCGCCTTTGCCTTTGCCTGGTACGTCGCACGCCGCCCCATCGAAACGCACGCACTTTCCTATAGTTTGACCAGCGCCGCGTTCCTGAGCATTACGCTGTTCACCGTGTTTGCGGCGGTTATCATAGAGCATCCCGTATTGGCAGTTCCTGCTTTCCACACACCAAAGGATGCGCCAAGTGCGCTGCCATTGCTTTTCATCACGCTAACATCAGGGGCGGTGAGCGGCTGGCACTTTCTGGCCGCCGGCAGTTTCGGAGGAAACCGGCTCGCGCGCGACATCGATGCCCGTTATATCGGCTACGGTGGGGCGCTGGTGGAAGGCCTGATTGCCCTCAGCGCGATCTTGATCGGGGGCACTGCGGCTGGCGGACAAGCAGCCCGGCTGCATGTCTTTGATACCTGGGACGGCGCACAGCATCTTGCGCTCCTATTGCGAATCTACATCGACGGCTTCGCCTCTTTGGCTAATGCCATTGGCGTCAACATGGCTTTCGCCCAATCAGTCGCGGCGCTGACAATCATGAGCCTCGCGATGACAACGATCATCGGCGGTATACGCGTCCAGTTTCGCATTCTTGATCAGCTATCCGCCAACCTTCGCGTGAAGTGGCTTAACCCGCCGCGCATGCTTGCCGTGACCGTGGCGAGCACCGCCCTGCTGGCGGCCCAGGCCAGCCGAATTGGTGCCATGTGGTACTGGCCTCTTTTCGGCCTGACGAATCAGCTGGTAGCAGCGACCGTGCTGGGTCTAATTACCCTACTGCTTTTACGGCTACGCCAGCCACTGATGATAGTTCTCATTCCGTTACTTTTCTTGGCTATTGTGGTTAGCTGGGCATTGATACTGCAGCTTGGAACCTGGTGGTCCGGCGGCAATTGGGCACTCTTTGCCACCGGACTGGTTCTGGCAGGCCTTGCTGCCTGGGCCTTGGTTGAGGTGATACTCGCGCTTCGCCAGCCCGTGACCAGCGGCACTGACTGACTCTCACCAATACCGGCTTTTGGCATAAAAACTGCCTGCCGGAACCGGATTCGTGGACTTTTTCTCCGCGAAACCGGAAAATGCGCTACTTGATCGACTCGCTGGACCCCGCCCGGGACACGGCATGCCAGGTGCGGGCGGGCGAGCGGCAGCAAGGGGGCCGCAAAGCACCTATCCTTAGATCAGGGACTTGGTCCAGATCGGATTTGCCACTGAAACCATGCATCGCCTTGTCACGTTTGGACTGAACCACAAAACGGCGCCTCTTTCCATTCGTGAGGAGGCGGCGTTCGCGCCGGAGCATTTGCCCGAGGCCCTGCACGACCTCACCCGCCATGGCGGCGTAAGGGAAGCAACCATTTTGTCCACTTGCAACAGAACAGAACTGTACTGTCAGCTCGAGAGCGGGGACGATAGCAAGGCACTTAAATGGTTCTGTGATTACCATGACTTTCAGCCGGGCACCATCCAGCCCCATTTGTATGTGCTGCCCGGCAGCAACGCGGTAAAACACGCCTTTCGTGTTGCCTCCGGGCTCGACTCTATGGTGTTGGGGGAGCCGCAGATTCTCGGCCAGATGAAAGAGGCATTCGCCCTGGCACACAAAGCCGGAGCTACCGGAAAAATCCTCAACCGCATGTTCCAGCAGACGTTCGCTGTAGCCAAGCAGGTGCGCACCGATACGGCAATTGGGGCCAGCGCTGTCTCGGTAGCCTTTGCCGCCGTCAGCCTGGCACGCCGCATTTTCAGCCGCCTTTCCGAGCGGACTGTTCTGCTGATTGGTGCCGGCGAGACCATTGAACTTGTCGCGCGCCATCTCAGTGAACAAGGGGTTGAGCGCATGATCGTGGCGAATCGCACGCTTGAACGTGCGCAGTTGCTGGCTTCCAACCACCAGGCCGAAGCCATTACCCTGACCGAAATGCCGGAACGTCTAAGCGAAGCCGATATCGTTATTTCCTCGACTGCTAGTCAGTTGCCGATTCTCGGCAAAGGCGCAGTCGAGCGCGCCCTGCGCGCGCGCCGCCACCGACCCATCTTTATGGTAGACATTGCGGTACCGCGTGACATCGAACCGGAGGTGGCTGAACTCGCCGACATATACCTGTATACCGTCGATGATCTTCAGCAAGTCGTGCAGGCTAATATGCAATCACGGCAGGAAGCCGCCAAGGAGGCGGAAAAAATTATCGACTTTCAAGTCGTGAACTTCATGCAGTGGGTAAAGTCCCTCGATTCCGTCCCGACGATCCGAGCTCTGCGCCAAAGCGCCGAAGCATTGCGAGAGACCGAACTGCGGCGGGCGCAACAGCGCCTGTCCCAAGGAGATGATCCACAGAAGGTCCTCGCCCATCTGGCACGCGCCCTGACCAACAAGTTCACACACACCCCGACCTCTGCGTTGAGGCAGGCGGACCAAGAAGGCAACGCAGATCTTCTAAGCGCGGCGCGCAGGTTGTTTAACCTGAACGATGAAGATTGAATCGCGTCGCTTCCCGCAGTAAACCTAAGTAAACCGAAATGATTGCATCTATCCGGTCAAAGCTGGAGAACCTTTACCTGAGGCTCGAGGAAATCAACGCGCTGCTTTCCGAGCCCGAGGTCATCCGCGATCAGAACCGCTTTCGCTCGCTCGCAATGGAGCACGCCGAAATTCTGCCGGTGGTGAATTTGTACCGCCTGTATCGCACGGCCGCAGGGGACCTCGAGGCAGCCCGCGCCCTGCGACAAGACAAGGATACGGACATGCGTGCGCTGGCGGAGGAGGAGGTTGCGCGGCTCAACGCCCAAACGGCATCGTTTGAGCAACAGCTTCAGAAACTACTTCTGCCGAAAGATCCCAATGACAGCCGCAACATATTTCTCGAAATTCGCGCCGGTACTGGTGGCGACGAGGCTGCGCTGTTTGCTGGGAACCTATTTCGCATGTACAGCGCCTATGCCTCAGGACGCGGCTGGACTGTGGAAATCATGAGTTCGAACCCTGGCGAGCACGGCGGTTACAAGGAAATTATCGCACGCATCATCGGACAGGGCGCGTACTCGCGGCTTAAATTCGAATCCGGCGGCCATCGCGTGCAACGTGTTCCCGCCACGGAAGCGCAAGGCCGTATACATACGTCGGCCTGCACTGTGGCGATCCTGCCAGAACCGGACGAAGTGGAGAACGTCAACCTCAATCCTGCCGATCTGAAAATCGATACCTACCGTGCCTCCGGCGCCGGCGGCCAGCACGTGAACAAGACAGACTCCGCTATCCGCATCACGCATATTCCCACAGGCATGGTGGTGGAATGTCAGGATGAGCGTTCACAGCATAAAAATCGCGCGCGCGCCATGTCCGTGCTGAGTGCGCGCCTGCTTGACGCCGAGAGGCGCAAACAGCGGGAACAGGAAGCGGCGACACGCAAAAGCCTGATAGGTAGCGGCGACCGTTCAGAACGTATCCGCACCTACAACTTCGCGCAGGGGCGCGTAACAGATCATCGCATTAACCTGAGTCTGTACAAGCTTGAAAACGTCCTCAATGGCGATCTTGATGATCTCATTGACCCCCTCATTGCCGAGGATCAGGCGGAGTCGCTCGCGGCTCTTGGGACCTAAGGCAACATGCCAGTAGCACTCAGCCAGTTTATGCAGCAGGCTGTCAACGAGCTTGACGCCTCTTCACCCTCGGCTCGAGCTGACGTCGAGGCTCTCGTCATGCATGTCTGCGGGCTAGGGCGGGCAGGCCTTATCAGCCATGCGTCTGCGGAGCTGAGATTGCATCACATGTGGCGGTTGCAGGATCTGTTGGCGCGCCGCCGGGCTGGGGAACCGATTGCGTATATCACGGGAAGAAGGGAATTCTGGTCACTTGAGCTGCGTGTTTCGCCGCATACACTGATACCTCGAGCCGAGACCGAGCTCCTCGTAGAGCAGGCTCTCGCACTGATTCCACAAACCGCTTCCTTTACCATTGCCGACATTGGTACCGGCAGCGGCGCGGTAGCCCTGGCTTTGGCATCGGAAAGAAGCCGATGCCGGATTCTTGCTACTGACCTGTCTGCCGCGGCACTCGACGTCGCGCAGGACAACGCCCGCCGACTCCGGCTCGATCGAATTGAATTCCGCGAAGGCTCCTGGTTCTCACCACTAACAGGCGAGCGTTTCGCCATCGTGGTCAGCAACCCACCCTATGTGCGCGAAGGGGATCCACATCTTGATAGCGGCGACTTGCGGTTCGAGCCCGCGTTAGCGTTGCGCGCCGGACCGGACGGTCTCGATGCCATACGCGCCGTTGCCGCCCAAGCGCTTAACTGCCTTGACTCTGGCGGGTGGCTATTACTCGAACATGGCTATGACCAGGGACCGGCGGTGGGCGACATCCTGCGAGAAGCTGGTTATCGCGATTGCGTATCGCACCGCGACCTGGCGGGGCACATCCGGGTCAGTGCCGCCCGCCGGCCCTAGCCCCGCTTAACCCTAGCTCAAAGGTGACTTTGGCGAAAAACGTTTAGCTCGGACATCCTTCCAGTTTCGTTGAACAGAAAACTGATCCCGCGCTGATAATAGAATAGCGTGTTCACGGCCTGCGCCTCTGGGGGGCCATAGAGCGCTTCCACCTGCTTGCGCGTCATACCGAACTTTGCACCAAGTTCAGTAGTGAAAGCAGTTTTGGCGTTACCTTTCAGATTGATTGCGACTACTTTATTGTCGGTGACGCGGAAATTCAATTCCGCGTTATGAGGGAGTTGGTAAACAAAGACGAAACCATAGAGGTCTTCGGTCGGTTTACCAAGGGCGTGCTCGACTTCCCCATAGGTTTCGCCCAAATGCAGATTGGCAAGCCCCACCCCTGCCTGGACCACGGAGTCCCGCGGGGCAGCGCTGGCAGCGGCCGCCATGCTTGCAAAGCCGGTGATCAAGCAAAGCATGACAAACGCCAGGAACCTGTTCATTATTACCTCCTTCGACGATGATCGTTCGCGGTTGACGCCGGTCCACCCATCCCAGGAAGCCTACCCAAAAAAAAGCCCTACGGCTCAGCCTCCGTACATGCCGACCGCGTGGCACGCAAAGCCTTCTGCCAAGCTATACTGGGCTGTTAGAATTGTCCCATGGATCATAACCAATTACTACGCTACAGCCGCCAGATCCTGCTACCTCAGGTTGGAATCGAGGGACAGGAGAAACTGCTCGGCTCGCGTGTGCTGTTGATTGGGGTTGGCGGGCTTGGCTCCCCTGTCGGCATGTACCTGGCCGCAAGCGGTATTGGCCATCTGGTCATCGTGGACAACGACCGGGTGGAGCTATCCAATTTACAGCGCCAGATCGCCCACACTACCGCCGCCGTCGGCCAAGCAAAGGTTGATTCCGCCAAACGTGCAATGCTGGCGCTCAATCCGGACATCACCGTCACCACCGTCAACGCACGCTTCGACGCAGATACGCTCGACGAAGAGGTTCGTCTGGCTGATGCCTGTGTCGACGCAAGCGATAATTTCGCGACGCGCTTCGCGCTCAACCGCGCCTGCGTCGCGCACAGGAAACCATTGATTTCAGGCGCCGTAATTCGCATGGAAGGTCAAGTTGCGGTGTTCCGAACAGACCGCCCGGGCCGCCCCTGTTACCGCTGCCTGTACAAAGACATGGAAGAACTTGCCGAAAGCTGTGCCCAGACCGGAGTTCTGGCACCCCTGCCAGGCATTATCGGCAGCATCCAGGCAGCGGAAACAATCAAGGTGCTCCTCGATATCGGCGAATCGCTCGCCGGACGTCTGCTGCTGCTCGACGCAATGACCATGGAGTGGCGCAGTTTGCACTTGCGCAAGGACCCGGCTTGCCCGGTGTGCGGTTAAGACAAAATTACAGCAAAGACGTTTGCAACAGCAGGCAAGCAAGCGAGCAGTCTGGCGCCCCAACCGCGGTGGAAAACCACAAACCGACCGCTATACTGCAAAATAGCAGGACGATTCAAACTTCGTGGTATCAATTTATTCAGCCTGTACGCTAAAAACGTAAATCTGAGAGTAAAAATGGGGGGAATCCATGGGAGTTGGAAGCATCATATTCTGGGCCGTGGTTATCGGTTTCTTTTTCTATTTCGTCATGATCTACAACAACCTTGTGACTCTCAAGAACAACGTTTCGCAGGCATGGTCGAACATCGACATCTTGCTCAAACAGCGACATGACGAACTACCTAAACTCGTTGAGACCTGTCGCCAGTACATGGGTTACGAAAAAGATGTGCTGGAAAAGGTGACCCAGGCGCGTGCCGCGGTACACAGCGCGCGCGAATCCGGAAACATGGCGGCCCTCGGGCAGGCCGAATCCCAGCTGCGTACCGGACTCGGCAGCTTGTTTGCGGTAGCTGAAAATTATCCGGAACTGCGCGCCAACGAGAATTTCCAGCATTTGCAGGCGCGCATATCGCAGCTTGAGGCGCAGATCGCGGATCGGCGCGAGTTCTACAATGATACCGTCAATGTAAACAACATTCGCGTCGAGCAGTTTCCCGACGGCATTGTGGCACGTCTTTTCAACTTTGGGTCGCGCCAGTTGCTGCATTTCGATGCCAGCCAGACTTCGGACGTCAACATTAAGTCACTATTTAGCAACTGATCATGGCGCTGGGCGCTGACCTTGTCGAAATCGGCGTAGCGCTAAGCCGGACCAGTCCCGGCGTATTTTGGGCAATTACGTTAGCGGAGTTTCCCGCCGCTGCACTGCTGCTGTGGCTCTCGCTTCACAACCTGCGCTGCAAACACATGATTGAGGAGATTGCCACTTCCAAGATCCGATCCGCGCCACAAGGTTATGTGGAACTCGCCGGCCATGGGCGTCTCATGGACGGGCCACCCATTATATCTCCGGCGTCCGGGCAACGGTGCTTGTGGTACCGCTACCGCGTGGAAGAATGGATCAATCGCTTCGGCAACAGCTCACTTTCATCAGGCTGGGTTGTTGTCGAAAACACTACCAGCTCGGACACATTTTGGCTGGAAGACGATACCGGCAGGGTTGCGATCGACCCGGATGGCGCCGAGGTCACTGCCGCGGGCAAGAAAGTGTGGTACTCCGACGGCAAGCGGTCCGGATCGACAAATGCGCTGGCGCTGTTTTTATTCGAGTTTGCAACCATGGCTTTCGTCGGCAATAAGCGCCGATTTACCGAAGAAATCATTGAGCTCAACGCGCCCCTCTTCGCCCTTGGGATGCTTCGAAACACGGGTAATCTGGACAACTCCCCTGACCTCGAGGAAGAGGTTGGCGACCTCCTTGTTGAATGGAAGAAAGACCAGACAGAACTGAAGCGCCGTTTCGACCTTAACCAAGACGGCGAAATCGATCAGCAGGAATGGATGCTTGCGCGCCAGGCCGCGCGCCGTGAGGTGCTAAAGCAGCGCCGCGAGCAAGAGTCGCAACCGGACGAGCCTATCAATCTCATGCGCTGCACCAACGACTTGAATCGGCCGTACCTGCTTTCGACTAAATCTCGTGGCGCCGTGACAAAGACATACCAACGGCGATTTCTGTTGTATTTCGCTTCATTTCTTGTTGTGTGCGCGATAATGATCTGGCTGCTGCGTGCGCGCTTTGGCAGCTGATAACCAGATTCGTATTTAAACCGATGATGCGAAGCGCCAGTTGATTCATCCGCAATGAGCAGGGCTGGCTGTAAACCCGCCATGGCACAAGAGATGCCAGTACCGCTCCCACGCTTCGACTGGCGACTGGCGGAAGCCGCTGCGCACGAATTGCGCGATGCTTCCCTCCATCACCGCCAACAACAGGCGTGCGGTATCCGCCGGCGCAGCCCCCTTCACCGCTGACACATCCTCGCGCAGCACCTGCCGCAGTTGCGTTTCCAGCCGATCATAAAGCTGGCACACGCGCTGGCGCAGACGCGCGGTTTCCCCAACCAGCACGTCGCCCTGCATCAGGCGTGCGAGACCCGGATTCTTGCCGGCAAAACCAAGAACGAGGAGCATGATTTGTTGGACACGCGGTTCAACATCCGTTTCTTCGATAAGAATCTTGTTAACTCGCGTGAACAGTGACTCCTCGATGAACTCGATGAGCGCCTCGAACATCCTGGCCTTGCTGGGAAAGTGCCGGTAAAGTGCAGCTTCGGAAACACCGACGCTACGCGCAAGCGCAGCCGTCGTAATATGCTCGCCCTGCTGTTCCTCCAGCATGCGCGCCAGCGTTTGCAGGATCTCCTGGCGCCGTTCACCATTTCGCGCTCTCGCCATATGCAGCTCTCCTTCGCTCTCGTGTCAGGCGGTAACCAACGACACCCGGCGGTCAATACCGGTCAGCCGGCCTCATGCGGCGTGCGAATCAGCTACGCGGGCCAACCACCGCATCGGCCCTGACGATAGACCCGCTGGCATCGAGCTGAACTCGATACTGCCCCCAGCAGCCTACGCGGTCGGCACAACAACCGGACCCTTCCATGATGACTTCTTCAAAGGCTACTTCACACAGCAATTCGCTGGCTCCCTGCTCCAGGACCACGACGCGCAGGGTCTGCGGGTCGGGCCAGCCGTTCTGGGTACAGATCTCCGTCAGGCTTGGAGTATCCGCAAAAAAACGCAGCAACGATTCTTTACCCACGGACACCTCCGTCAGGCTTTAATGAGTGTACCTACACCGGCATCGGTGAATACTTCGAGCAATACCGCGTGATCGACCCGTCCATCGATGATGTGTGCGCTGCGCACACCGCTGTTTACGGCGTCGAGCGCGTAACGCACTTTCGGCAGCATGCCACCGTAAATGGTGCCATCATCGACAAGCCCGTTAACCACCTTGACCGTAAGCCCGGTTAGCAGCTCACCATCCTTGCTCAGTACGCCAGTAGTGTTGGTAAGGAGGATGAGCTTTTCCGCCTGCAGCGTGATTGCGAGTTTGCCTGCAACCACGTCAGCATTGATATTATAGGCCTCTCCGTCCGGTCCCACACCAATTGGCGCAATGACCGGAATGAAATTTCGCGAGTCCAACAGGGCGACAACGTCAGGATCGATGCTTTCCACCTCGCCGACTTGGCCGATATCAATGATTTCGCTCGGCAACGATTCGTCGGTCTGGGACTTTAGTATGACCATCTTGCGCGCCCGTATCAGACCGCCGTCCTTGCCAGTCAGCCCAACAGCCTTGCCGCCGTGCTTGTTGATGAGACTCACGATTTCCTTGTTTACGAGACCTCCCAAAACCATTTCAACTACGTCCATGGTTTCGCGGTCCGTTACGCGCATACCCTGAACGAATTCGCTCTTCTTTCCGATTTTTTCTAGCAATCGCCCGATCTGCGGGCCTCCGCCGTGCACCACAACGGGATTCATGCCCACCAGTTTCATGAGCACAACATCGCGCGCGAAACTGTGTTTTAGCTGGTCATCAACCATGGCGTTGCCGCCATACTTGATGACCACGGTCTTGCCGTGAAAACGCTGGATGTAGGGCAGCGCCTCCGTCAATATTTGTGCGCGTTCGGCGGCGGACTTAGGTGAAAGAGACATAAGGCAAATTCCTGTCGGAAGATCAGTTCGGTCGCGCGTTCGGGCGCGATCGAGGTCGCTGCCGGCATGTAATCGCGCTTGTCAGTGGGCGCAAATTACCGCATTCGCGCACGAAAGTCAGCTGCACACAGGACCGTACACTGCGAACCATTCGGCCGCTTACTCCGACCTTACGTGGTACGCACGACAACGCCAGGCAGCAAAGGCTAGAACCGTTTGCGCAAACCGACTTCAAAACCGTGCGGCATGATGCTCAGAATCAGTGGTTTATCGAAGCGGTGGGCATAATATCCGCTGAGGGCACCGACTAGACATCCACCGACGACATCTGTCTGCCAGTGCCCATGAGCCTTGACGCGAGCAACCATGTCGAAAGCCGGCACAAGCGCAAGCAGATAAACTGCGGGATCCGTGTGCCGATATTCAATGATCATCGGCGTCACCAGCGCCGTGACGGCTGACACGTCACCGCTCGGAAAACTTTGCGCATGGGAACCTTGAAACCAGCGGTCAGGATTGGTGGTTTGCGCCGGTCGTTCACGGCCAAACGTGTACTTGAGGGTATAGGTGGACAACCCCGCCAGCGCAGCGGAATCGAGGCTCTGCCACAATGTCCGGCCGAGGCGATTCTGCCCTCCTTCCCATATCGCGGCCAGCGCTGTACCCGCGATAAGTGCGGGCGGAAACCGCGAGGGACGGGCAATGCTCCAAATGCCGGAAGTGTCCTGGTTGACCGTGTGATCCAGATGATGCAGCCCAGCCCAGTCGACCAGACCATAGACGGCTCCAATCAGAGTGGTATCAAGATAGGCAATGCCGGGCGAGCGCGTCTTCAGCACGCGCCGAAAGGCGCCGGGCCGGGAATCGGTGGTGGGCGGCGTGGATCCCGCAGCTTGATCATCGGTTGATGCCAACACTGATTGCTGGCGACCACACGCGAAACAGGATGTCGCCGGCTGGCGCTGCGGGGGCACAAGATCCATGCCTCCGGCCCGGGAAATGGACGGTGTCAGAAATACCATGAGCACCGCCATGATTGCTAGGCGATGGATTGACGGCATGAGGCCGGTTTCTTCCGTGTTGGACAGCCGGTCTATCGTGCCCTTAGTCTAGCGCGTTGTCCAATGGTGCAATTGCCGCATGCGCTGATCATGTTCAAAAAACAAGGGCCGCTTACGCAGCCCTTGTTTTCGCACCGAACTTACCCTACATCAGCTGATGTCCACGTTAATCTTTTTGGGTTTGACCTCTTCCGCCTTGGGCAGAGTCAGCTCCAGTACGCCGTCCCTGTAGTTGGCTTTGACACGTTTCTCGTCAACGTCCTTGCCCAACCTCATGCTGCGGACATAATGCCCGTAGCGGCGCTCCTGACGAACTATGCGACTGCCCTCCTTTTCTTCGACCTCGCTCTTCGATTCCGCATCGATACTCAGGACGCCGTCCTCGAGAGTGATATGAATGTCGTCCTTCTTAATCCCGGGCATCTCCGCATGAACAATAAATTCATTTTCGTTTTCAACCACGTCGAGACGCGGAACTAGCCCTTCACTGACTGGTTCTTCAGCCCAGCGCGCGGGACGGAAAAAGCCTTCGAACAGATTATCAAAGTCGTCGCCCCAGCGGCGCGCGAACAGATTGCGACCGGGAGCACGGATTACAGTATTCATGGTTTACACCTCCTCATAAGATTCCGAATTCGTCACTGGCTGTATTGCCAGGGTAGCTCTTGAATGGGGGTGCACAAAGGCATTTCAAGTTCCGAAGGAGCGATCGCGGAAAAAGAAAATAACGTTATATAATCAATATGTTACATTTCACCCCGGCGACGCTTCAGAGAATATAGCGGGCCAGGTCTTCATCACCGGCAAGATCGGCGAGATGCTCAGCAACATAAGCCGCATCAACCGTCAGCGTCTGGCCGCTGCGATCGGCAGCCTCAAAGGAAATTGTCTCGAGCAAACGTTCCATTACGGTATGCAAGCGCCGCGCGCCGATATTTTCGGTCTTCTCATTCACTTGCCAAGCCACCTCAGCAATGCGCCGAACACCATCGTCGGAGAAAACGAGCTGAACTCCCTCTGTGGCCATGAGAGCTGAATACTGTTCAGTGAGCGAGGCATCGGTGTCAGTCAGAATACGCACGAAGTCGTCGACAGTAAGGGCGTCCAATTCAACCCGGATGGGCAATCGCCCCTGCAATTCCGGGATCAAATCCGAAGGCCTCGCCAAGTGGAAAGCGCCGGAGGCAATGAACAGAATATGATCGGTCCTAACCATGCCATGCTTGGTTGTAATTGTTGAACCCTCTACCAGCGGAAGCAGGTCCCGCTGCACGCCTTCGCGCGACACATCCGGCCCGTGGCCTTCCGAGCGAGCCACGATCTTGTCGATTTCATCTAGAAAAACAATACCGTGCTGTTCGGCACGCTCCATGGCGCGCGCCTTTAAATCCTCATCATTGACCATACGCGCCGCTTCTTCTTCTGTCAGAAGCTTCAGCGCCTCCTTGATACGCACCTTGCGTGAGCGCGCGCGCCGTCCGCCCATCCCCTGAAACATTCCCTGCAGCTGACTGGTCAGTTCTTCCATGCCAGGCGGCGCAAGGATTTCCACACCCATGGCGGGTGCGCTGAGTTCAACTTCGATCTCCTGTTCGTCAAGGTCACCCTCGCGCAACTTCTTGCGAAATGCTTGACGCGCCGCCCCGTCGGTTGCGGCGTGCGGGCTGCTTGCTGCGGCGAATCCGACTTCTCGTGCGGGCGGTAAAAGAATGTCGAGCACACGCTCCTCGGCGGCGTCCTGAGCCCGATTGCGCACCTTATCCATTTCCTCCATCCGCATCATCTTGACCGCGACATCCACCAGGTCACGGATTATGGAATCAACATCCCGCCCAACGTAGCCAACTTCCGTGAATTTGGTGGCCTCGACCTTTACAAACGGCGCATGCGCCAGCTTTGCCAGGCGCCGTGCAATTTCGGTTTTGCCCACCCCGGTTGGCCCGATCATCAAGATGTTCTTGGGCGTGATCTCATTGCGCATATCGCGGTCTGCCACCTGCGCCCGGCGCCAGCGATTGCGCAGGGCTATTGCAACGGCACGCTTGGCGGGTGCTTGGCCGACAATATGCTTGTCGAGCTCTTGAACGATTTCGCGCGGAGTCATCTCGGACATAGCAGTTAGATTTCCAGCTCTTCAAAAACCAAGTTGTGATTTGTGTAGATACAAATGTCGGCCGCGATGTTCAGGGCTTTCTCCACAATCATGCGCGCGCTGAGTTCGGAATTCTCGAGAAGTGCGCGGGCTGCGGCCTGAGCGTAGGCACCACCCGAGCCGATGGCCATCAATCCACCCTCCGGTTCGATTACGTCGCCATTACCGGTGATAATCAATGATGCCGTCCGATCAGCCACGGCAAGCAGTGCCTCAAGCCGGCGCAGCATACGATCTGTGCGCCAATCCTTCGCAAGCTCTACCGCCGAGCGAGTCAGATTGCCCTGGTGTTTTTCCAGCTTGGCCTCGAATCGCTCAAACAAAGTAAAGGCATCGGCGGTTCCTCCGGCGAATCCGGCGATGATCTGGTCCCTGTACAAACGACGTACTTTGCGTGCATTACCTTTCATTATGGTATTGCCCATTGACACCTGTCCGTCGCCACCAATGACGACGTGGGTGCCACGGCGTACCGACAGAACGGTAGTTCCGCGATATTGCTCCATTCAATGCTCCGCTGCTGGTAATTAGGGAAATTGTACCCGCGCCGGACAGCGCTGGAAATCAGCACCATCTCAATCACAGCGGCTGCGGCCCGGACAGACCCCCAAAAGGAACTCGGTTTGGCGGGATTCTGCGAGTCACCGCGCCGGCGCACTGGCATTTCCGGCCGCAGAATCAATTCACATCACCTGTGCGGCCTTAAAGACCCGGCGGCCGGGCGAATGTCGGCATCACCCCGGCATCTGCCGCTGGCTCCGGTCGCGCCCCTGCCGCGGCGCGAGCTCGGCAGCCGGATTGCGATTGGATCTGGCGGTCCCGCCGATAACCCCAGGATGCGTGAAACCAAAGCCCGCCGGATACTTGAGCCCGCAACGCAGTGCGCGGTCGAAACCGATGTGAGCGCATCAGATGACTCCTGCGCCCGGAAACACGGTCGCCGGCCGCAGTTCGCCTGCAGCGAAGCCAGTCATGGCAATCGCGGCGTGAAGCCGCTCATGATTCCGTCGAGCATGAACTGCACTGCAAGAGCCGCAAGAATGATGCCGAACGTGCGCGTAAACATGTTCGCCCCCGTCTCGCCCATGAGCTTCATGAGACGCGCAGCCAGCAGCAGAGACCCCAGGGTAACGAGCAACACTACAAACAGCACCGCGAGTCTCGCCGCGTCTTGGAGTGCAGTGTGGCCGGTGGCGCTGGCCATTAGCAGCACCGTGGTAATCGCCCCAGGCCCGGCAATAAGCGGTATCGCCAAGGGAAACACCGAGATGTCCTTCCTGTTCTCCGCCTCGGCCTGTTCACGCGAAGTAGTCGAACGCAAACCGGACTGGCGCGCAAACACCATGTCGATAGCCAGCAGAAAAAGCAACGCTCCGCCGGCGATCTGAAACGCCGGCAACCCGATGCCGAGTGCCCGCAGCAATGGACCGCCGACAAACACGAAGACTATGAGTACCACGCCGGCCAGAATCGTGCCTTTGACGGCCATCTGACGCTTATAATTCTCGGAGCCGCCATGGGTCAGCGCGGCGAACATCGGGGCGAGTCCGACAGGATCTATGACGACGAACAGCACGACGAAAGTGTTGAACAACATCTCCATCATGACCGACTGGTCCTTTTTTAGAAGCAGTGCCCAACCTGCGCCCGGCATCTCGGGTTAACTGCTGATATCGCGCGCAATGCCGAACTCAACGCTGCAAGCGCAAGCCGCGCGCCATCGACTCCGTGAATGTCAAACCGGAAATAGTCGGTTGCGCGAACATGCTCAGCGCAGTGCGAGTCCAGCGGGGCCAGTTTACTCCAGCCGAAACCCAACTTTGATCTTCACCTGAAAATGGGCAATTTTGCCATCCTGCAGATGCCCACGCGTCTCTACCACCTCGAACCAATCGAGGTGTTTGAGGGTCTGCGACGCGCGCGCAATGGCATTACGAATGGCGTCATCCGAGCTGCGTGATGAGGAGCCCACAAGTTCGACAACCTTGTAGATATGTTCCGCCATATCACCGTCCTCCTGTTTTAGATGACCAATTGTTGTAAGTTGTTATAAGCCGCCAGCGCCAATGCACTACAGCGCCTTTCCACAGTGCCAACAAATCTCGAATCCGCCCGGATTCTCTTCGCCACAGGACCGACAATATACTGCCCGGCGCGGCGCACTGCGTCCCTCATAATCCGCCATGATCCGCCGTGCCCGCGTGACGTCCGTCTCGTTTTCCAGCCAGAGTTCGGGATAAACCTCCGGAAATGGCAGATCGCCAAGTCCACCGACGAGATGCTCGTTGAATATGCGCACCTCAATACCGGCGGCCGAAAGCATTCCGCGTATGAGATACGCCTCCTGCAGGTTGGCCGCTTTGTAGAATTTTTGCATGTTTTCAGGTGGCCTGTCGACGCGGCGCGCGGCTTGTGCCGCGTCGACCCACGCGCGCACCGGCGCAACCACTTCTCACGCGTAATGCTTATGCTGTGAACGCCGCCGGCCAGCGCGCTGCACCACCACGCCGCGAACGGTATATTGCCCAACCAGCTCGAGAGGGGGGTAAAGTTCATTCAACGGCCTAAGGTAGCGTCGGCTGCCATCGAGATGCAGCTGACGGAACATGTGCTCGCCGTTGTACTCGACCACCACGTATGACCCGTGCTGCGCCTGGGCACCCGGATCAATGATAATCACGCAACCATCCCAAAATTCTGGCGCCATGCTGTCATCCACGACTTGCAGAGCAAAGGGTTCCAGCTCACTGCAACCGCCACTCATAAGTTCACCTCCGTTTTCGCGCCGGAGCGACGCGCGA
>JAKBDW010000530.1:0-4269 GCA_021834245.1 Pseudomonadota bacterium | reverse complement strand
GAATTTCTTTTGGTATCTGCTGATCATTTGACCTCATTGGCAACATGCATAGATTTGCTGGTGCCTGGCGATTATAACCAGTCGCCGATCCAAATTATCAGAAGAAAAACGGGGAAGAGTCGATATCTAGGGTGCCGGCAATCCGGCCGTCGGGTCGTTGCAAAGCCAGGATGACATCTTTGTATCGGCACTGTAGGGGAATGAAGGCGAAATCGGCCGCCTTCTTGCCGTGATCTTTAAGAAAAGCGTCCAAAAGCTTCGCGTTTTTCGGCGCCCAGCGAATCATCTCTTCTGGTTTTATCGCGTGCTTGAATACAATTTGCATATTTGACTGCGTGAGCGGCTCGTACCGATTGCCGAGCATGTACAGTAGCCTGCCGGAGAAGGCTGCTCGCGTTTCGAATCGGATGCGCGTCTTCTTGTTTTTCGGGAGGCGAACAAAGGCATAGGCGGGCGAAGAAGTAGCGTGTTGCAGGAACTGTTTGGCCCCCTCTCCGGCAAGAACCGTCTCGGGGCTGCTCAATGAATAAAAGGCGCTATCGGCGTAAACTATCAGCGCCGGGCGTTGGCTGTGGACAATCCAAGTCCCCCAGCTGAGAGCGACAAGCTGCAAGGCGGCGATAATGCCAAGATCCAGCTTAAGGCCGCGTTTTCCGGGTCGGAAGATGATGAGCGTGAGCACCGGCCCAAGCACAATGTCGACGCCGGTTATTATCCTTATCCCCTGCCAGCCCCCGTCCGCCGCGAAGAATGGTTGTGGGTACCAGACAAATATGACTAGGTAGAGCAACGCGATGTAAATTGCGGCGCTAATACCGAAATGTATCAGGAATGCTTTTAATCGGGTCATGTTGTCCAGTTGAGTGATATCTGAAAATTACCTGACTCTCTTTATAAAATTAGAATGAAAATTATCAGCGTCAATGTCAACGGAATCCGATCTGCGGCCAACAAGGGCTTTTTCACCTGGTTGTCACGCCAGGGCGCAGACGTCGTCTGCATACAAGAGGTGAAAGCCCAGGACGAGCAGTTGACCGATGCAATGCGCTCACCGCAAAGGTTTCACGGTTTGTTCAGCTTTGCGGAAAAGAAGGGCTACGCAGGGGTGGGTCTATATGCACGAAAGGCGCCCGATAGAGTGCATAAGGGTTTTGGCTCAGGTGAACACGATGGCGAGGGCCGCTACGTGCAGGCTGACTTCGGCAAGCTCAGTATTGTTTCTCTCTATCTTCCTTCCGGTTCTGCGGGTCCCCATCGGCAGGATTCGAAATACCGCTTCATGGATCTCTTCCTGCCGCATCTGCGCAAGCTTCGGCGCGATGGGCGCGAATATATTCTGTGCGGAGACTGGAATATCGCGCACAAGGAAATTGATCTCAAGAATTGGCGCAGCAACCAGAAAAACTCAGGGTTCCTTCCGCAAGAACGGGCATGGCTTTCTCAGGTTTTTGACGAGCTCGGGTGGGTGGATGTTTTCCGCACGCTCAATGCCAAGCCTGATCAATATACCTGGTGGTCGAACCGTGGTCAGGCGTGGGCCAAAAACGTCGGGTGGCGCATCGATTATCAAATTGCCACGCCGGGAATTGCAGGCAGGGCATACAAGGAGCGCATCTATAAAGACAGGCGCTTTTCTGATCATGCCCCGCTGATCATCGATTACGATTTCAACTTTTGATCGCCACTTTGCATTGACTCCGCCATCCGCCAGGAAACTGGATGCGGACGTGCAGATAAGCCTGTCGACGCCGGCGTCCGGCCAGGAGACCGCGCCGCCGCAATTGGTTGGTGGCCTATCACCAGGAGTAATCCGGTGACATTCCTGGAATAGCCTCGCAGAGGTTATAATGCAGCTGTTTCTTCAGACATGTTGCAGACCAGCATATAGGAATTCACATGACGCGCGTCAAAGTTTACAGCACTGGCACCTGTCCGATCTGCGAAAAGGCGAAAGGCGCACTCAAGCGGTGGAACGTGCCCTTTGAAGAGGTGCGTATCGATCTGGACGGAAGTGCCATGCGCGAGTTTTCGCGGGTGACTAACGGCGCACGCACCGTCCCGCAAATCATCATCGACGGCAAGTGCATCGGCGGTTTTAGCGAATTGACCGAGCTCCACATGGATGGTGAACTGCATGCACTTGTGGCGCAGGAAGGCGGCGAGTCAGCTCACTGACCGGCGATGGGCAGGTATGGTACGGCCGAAGCTTGCCAGCCAGTCACTTCGCAGGACTCTTGGCAGATAACGATTACCGATCCCCGGCGCACGGGCAGTTGGCTGGTAGCGCTGTTTTTAGGAAATGGGCTTCGAGTTTTGCGGTGTCTGCCGTGCGCGCGCCACCCCGATGGCTGCAACGGCCAGTCCTGCAAGTACGGCGAAGATCGTGACGCCAAGCAACTCGATCCAGTCCCCGATTTCATGCGGCTGAAAGACGCTGATTAGCGGGCTAACGAGTTGGAAGCCGGTTCCAGGCCTATGGTGCATGGAGGCGAAGGCTTCCAGAGTGGCCACAGATAGAGCTGCCAGCGCAAATGCGAACAGTCCGCCGCCTAGGGCGCGCACAATGATCGCAGGTTTACCGAGAGCGCGTGCCGGAGCGGATGCAAGCGCTTCCAGGTCCGGTTCGCGCAAACCCAGTGGCGAGATACGTTGCAGCAACAGCAGTCCGGGAATGCCGACCAAAATCGTGAACAGAAAGAAATCGCGCCAGCCTAGGGCGTCAACCATGACCCCGGTGACCGGCCCTGCAAGGATGCGCGGTAAAGCGAACAGGCTGGAAAATAGCGCGTACTGCGTCGCAGAATACTGTTTTTGTGTCATTCGCAGCAGTAATACGCTGAACGCACCCGCGGCCATTCCCGTAGCAAGGCTTTCGAAGCCCATGGCCCCGTACATTGCCCAGCGATTCACGCCCAGCATTGCTACCAGGACGTAGCCGAAGTTAGATAGCAGCTGCACAATGCCGAATAGCCAGAGCGCATTGCCGAGGCCCAGCACCGTGGTTAGCGTTCCTCCAAGAAAGGTTCCGGTGAGGGTGGCGCCAAGCCCGATGGATGCGGTTGCTACGCCCACGTCGAAATCGTTGAATCCAACCTGAACAAGGAAAGGTCGCACCAATGCACCGGCAAGATTGTCGGCAAGTTTGTAAAATATCAGGAATGCCAGCAGCTCCACCGCGCGCTGTCTTGCCAGGAATCCCAGGAGCGGCTCCCACGCCGCGGCGCGCAGGGACCGCGGTTCGCGGGTTGTGTCCACATGCGGTGTCGGCGCAAGCCAGGTAATGGCCATCATTGGCAAATACAGTGCGGCAACGACGCAGAACATAACTGACCAAGACCAAAGTCCGGCAAGCGTGATGGTCAGGCCACCGGCCACGAACATGGCGGCTCGGTATATGGCGATACGTGCTCCGACCGCAATTCCCTGTTCCTCGGGGCGAAGCACCTCCACAGCGTAGGCGTCGATTGCGATATCCTGGCTTGCAGATGCGAAGGCGATAGCGAGCGTCAGCGCGCCGATCATCCACATCACTTCCGGGTGAGTGGCGACCCCGCCAAGAGCCAGTGTGGCCAACAGCAGCGCCACTTGCCATAGCAACGTCCACCCCAGCTTGTGACCCAGCCTCGTAATCGGCAGATGGTAACGGTCAATGAGAGGGGACCACAGAAATTTGAAGCTCCACGGTGCCTGCGCGAGCGTAAAAAGACCGATGATTTTGATGTCGACGCCTTCGCGCGCAAGCCAGGTGGGAATTGCGATCCATACCAGGCCAAGCGGCAGCCCGGAAGAGAAGGACAGCAGGCCCACTGCGGCGGTTCTGCGGCTGCGCAGTGCCAGCCACACGGCGCGCAAGGCGCGCGGTCGATCAGCCATGGGTGATCAGCAGAGGCTGAGTGGCGTTCGCGACGCTATAGTTTGTGGCATGAGTGCCAGAACTGCGCGGTCGGTTCTTATAGCTCATGTGGGTCCGGAGGAAAAACAAGGTGTTTTGTACCATTCGTGCCCTGCCAAGTAAATTGGCCGGCGAGAGTGACGGGTCGCCGAACGACTGCCTCATGGGTTAGCGCATGAGCAAGAGAGACGTCTTTTGCGCGGCGGCTGGCATCGCGCACGACGAACCCGGTCGGCCACTGCCCTGGACAAAGCCCCCAAGTTAATTGCCCTCTGGGTAAAGCCATGCCAAGGCGTTTCAGCGGCCGAGTTCTTGTTCCAGCTAGCGTTCCTCTCGGATGACATGAGCAGGATTGCCTTGATCTCCTTGTTCGCTGG
>JAKBDW010000169.1:0-4285 GCA_021834245.1 Pseudomonadota bacterium | reverse complement strand
GGACCGGGTAGTAACTCTTGACGTGCACAACTTGGCAGCTTTTCAAAATGCGTTTCGCTGTGCTACCGAGCATCTTGAAGCGCGCATGCTGTTTGTCAAATATTTCGTCGAGCTTGCGGCTGATCGAGACGTCGTCGTGGTATCACCAGATGTCGGCGGCATTAAGCGCGCAGACTTGTTTCGCCAATCGCTGGCGCGCGTTCTTGATCGAGATATTTCCATGGCATTCATGGAAAAAAGACGTGCGCTAGGCGTGGTCGCGAGCGGCGCGCTGGTAGGCGATGTTGACGGAAGCGTGGCGATTATAATCGACGACTTGATTAGCTCCGGAACCACAATCGCGCGCGCGGCAGACGGTTGCCGCGCAGCAGGCGCAAAATCGGTTTTCGCGGCAGCGACACATGGCCTATTTGTGGCGCAAGCGGATACGGTTCTGGCGGTAGCCGCACTCGACCGGATTGTCGTCACCGATTCCGTCCCACCGTTCCGGATTGGACAAGACGGTTTGCGCAATAAGCTGGATGTTTTGGACTCTGCCAGCTTTATTGGCGAGGCCATACGCCGCTTGCATAACCATGAATCGCTAATTGCCCTGCAGCAAAGCCAGGGGGTGTAATTAGAGTTTTCGCAGGTAGTGTTCCGCAATTCCAAGATACTCGTGCGCTGCCGAAACCCACCGGGCGGTGTCGCGCACGGTTGTGTCGACGATGTGCCAGAGCGCGACCCTGCAACGAAAACATGCCCAGCAGGATTTGTAGAAGTTCACTAACGGCAGCGGCGGGTTGTCATTGACGGTTCGTGCGTAGGTTGCGAAAAACAGCTGTCCGACTTCTGCAGCGCCGAGACGCTCGCATTCCATCGCCAGAAATGCGAGTTCGTCGACCGGATCAAGAATGCGGAAATCGCGATTGAATTCGAGACAGTCGATGATCACTGGCGGCGGGCCGAGAAAGATATGTTCCGGTCGCAGGTCGCCATGCGCCTCGATGATGTGGTTCTGCGCCGCCCGATCGTCGAGCAGAGCGGCGTTGTGATCGAGGAAGCGATTCTGAAGATCCGCGATGCTATCGATACGCGATTTCGGCAGAGCGAAACGGGATCGCGACAGTTCTGCATGGTTGCTGCGCACCTTGTCGCGAAATCGGCGGCGATATTCGGTAGATTCCATTGGTTGCGGCGGCGAGGAACGATAAAAGTTCGCCAGCAACGAGGCTGCAGCCTGCAGCGCCGCGCCGGAGGCTTCCCCGCGACCAATGGCACGATCAAGAGACCGTTCGGCGGGAAGGCGGCGCATTTTGACGAGCCAGTCCACCGGCAGACCCTCACCGCCCAGTTCTAGACGTCCCGAGCGGTCGACAGTCATTGTTACGGTACCTAGATAGACGTTCGGGGCGAGCCGACGGTTAAGTGCAACCTCGCGTTCACAATTCCGATGGCGTAAATCTGTGGTGCTAAAGTCCAGAAATTCATGGCGTACTGGCTTCTTGAGCTTGTAGACGTAGGCATCCGACAGGAATACCCAAGACATATGAGTTTCGATAGGATCGACGCGAAGCGGTTTTTCCGGGTAGTTTTTGGCGCGCGAGAGGAATGCGACCTTGGCATCGATTGGAACATCTGTCGAACCTCGATGGATTCTGTCGGTCGTCATCGGTCCAAATCAGCTGCTATGGCACGGGGTTATTGCGCTAACACTATCGCAATCCAGTGACAAGTCCAACGAAATGCAGGCGCCATGCGGAGCCGCTGCTCGGCCCACTTGTTAGTCTATAGCATCATCTCCATTATTATATGGAGCAGATTGCTGCCTCGAGACGGGCAGGAGACCTGTGATGCGATTGAGAGTGGTATCGTACAATATCCACAGGGCGATAGGGTTGGATCGCCGCTTTCGCCTCGACCGCATCGTGTCGATCCTGAAACATCTGCAACCTGACGTCGCGTTACTTCAGGAAGTCGATTCCGGTGCGCCGCGTTCGGGAGAGCTCGATTTGGCAAACGAACTGGCACAAGAACTCGGTTTTCCCCATTATGCGGTTGGGCACAACGTGCGACTGCGCAAGGGTCGTTATGGGAATGCCACGTTGAGCCAGTTTCCGATCTTAAGGGAGCGAAACATCGATCTCACGATCGAATCGAAAAAACGCCGTGGATGCCAGCATACGAGCATCTACGTGCAAAAGCACAAAAGCAATCCGCACACAATTGAAGTATTTAATTTGCACCTTGGACTGTCGGCACGCGAACGCCAGCGTCAGGTGGGGCTGTTGGTGCGTTCGGGCGAATTTGCCTCTCTCGATCAAAGCCATGCCTGCCTCGTCGGAGGCGATTTCAACGATTGGCGCGGCCAGTTGCCGCCAATTTTTGTCGAAGGGCTGGGGTTCCAGTGCGCAACTCTGCGCAGCGACGGATACTCCCGTCCGTTACGCACCTATCCGTCATTCTCCCCAACTGGTGGCCTTGACAAGATTTTCTTTCGTGGCCGGGTGCACCTGATTGAGGCGAGCACCTGCCGCCTACACGTTTCACGCGTCGCCAGTGATCACTTGCCAGTTATCGTTGACTTTGAGCTGCAATGACCGGACACGGAGACATGCTTTTGTCTCGCCGCAAGCGCGCTAAGACCAAAATGCTGGCGAAGTACCGGTTTCCCTGGCGCAGCGGCAATCGCTTTGCGCTGCTAGTGGACGGACCCGAATTCTTTGCGAAGATGCTGCAGGCCATCGATGGCGCCAAGCGTTATATTCTGCTCGAGATCTATTTATTCGAGTCAGGAAGTGTAGCCAAACGGTTTATCGATGCGCTGGCGGATGCGGTGCGACGTGGTATCAGGGTACATGTTCTTTTGGACGATTTCGGGGCGCGAGGTTTCAGCCGCTACGATCGGGAGCGGCTGCGCAAGAGCGGTGTGAATCTTGCGTTTTACAATCCCCTTTACTTTGGCAAGCTGCTGCAAAACCTTGCCCGCGACCACCGCAAGCTGTTGGTCATAGACGGCGAGACCGCATTTGTGGGTGGTGCCGGAATAGCCGACGAATTCGATCCTCCCGACGCACCCGAGCGGCGCTGGCGAGAGACTATGGTTGAGATTCATGGCCCGGTGATTGGTGATTGGCAGGAGCTGTTTGTCGAAAGCTGGCAGCGCTATACCGGTGAGGGGCTGGAGCTTGCCGCGCCGGCGCCAGGTCCGCCGGCAGACGGAATTCTCGGGCGCGTGACGGTGATGAGGGGTATATCGCAGCAAGGAATAAAGCGAGACTTGCTCAAACATATCAAAATGGCTGAGCGGCGCATTTGGCTTGCTACAGCCTATTTCGTCCCATCGCGCCGCATCCTGCGGGCTCTTCGCCGGGCGGCGCGTCGCGGAGTCGATGTTCGCTTGCTCGTGCCCGGTCCCTACACCGATCATCCGGCTGTGCGTATCGCCGGACGGCGGTTCTATGCATCGCTGCTGGCAAGCGGAGTGCACGTATTCGAGTATCAACCACGGGTTCTGCACACCAAGATGAGTCTGTGCGACGGGTGGGTATCGATTGGATCGAGCAATCTTGACCGCTGGAATCTGCGCTGGAATCTGGAAGCGAACCAGGCAGTCGAGGGCCAGGATTTTTCCGAGCGAGCGCGCGCCGTTCTTGAAGCCGATTTCCTGGAAAGTATTGAGTGCCACTACGAGGATTGGATGCATCGACCTTTGCGCGCGCGCATCGGTGAGCGCTTGTGGGGGTTGGTCGACCGGTCACTTAACGGGGTTGGTCGCGGGCGCTTATGAACACCGAAGGGAGTCATTCAGGAGACGGTAGCATAGGTACGAAAGCCGCCTGCACTTCCTGATATATGTCTGATTCCTTTCCGCTGTAGCGGGAGGAAAAGTGCATGGGTACGATGCGTCGAACCTGGGAATAACGGCCGATTTCGCCGGCCTGTCTGGCCGTCAGGTGGTATTTTTGCAGCGCCTGCGTGGCATCTTGCTGCAGGAAAACCGCCTCGATAAACAGGATGTCAGCATGATGCGCAAGTTCCTGCACGCGGGCGATATTGTCTGCATGGCTTATGATGTCAACGATGTAGGCGATTTTTTGTCCTGGTACGATTTGCACTACGTTGCGTCGCAGCTCGCCGAGCGGGATAGCCTGCTCATGGCGGCCAAGACGATCCGTCCACCATACAGTAAAGATGGTGGTGTCGGGATCTCCCCGCCGCACTGCGGTTTTGAGTTCGCGCAACCAAGGCCCGGTTGGTATTTCCAGCTCTCTCAGGCGGTTTTTCCAAATATTGATATGCTGCA
>JAKBDW010000427.1:0-4287 GCA_021834245.1 Pseudomonadota bacterium | reverse complement strand
ATCGATGATCAACTGGTACAACTCGCTCAGCATACGCTGGAAGCTTCAATTCGGCTTCTTTCTGGTGACGATGGTCACGACTGTCTACAACCGCATGCTTGCCTCGCATGAACTGGCGCAGATGGTCGATATCGCCCGCGAAGGCGGCGTCGGCCAGCAGGTGATCGGCCAGCTCGTGGCAAACCATAATGCCTATATCTTCAACTCGTTCTGGGAGTCCGGACTGGAGTTCATGCTCCAGTTCTTCATCATCGGTTTTGTCGCCAGCCTGTTCGTCAAACCGATCAAGGCGCTGTGCAATGCACTGAAGACGGTGGAGAAGGGCGACCTGACCAAGGGCGTGGAGCATCGCTCGCGCGACGAGATCGGCGAGCTGGAAAAAAGTTTCAACGACATGCTGTCCAAGCTCAACCACATCATGTGCGAAGTGGACGAGAGCGGAAAGGAAATGGAGCAGTCTGCATTCCAGATCGCCAAGATATCGCACGAAATCGCGGAGGTGGGGCGCAAGGAGCAAAGCCGTTCGGATGAGGTGAACGGCGCCACGCAACAGTTGCATCAGATTTCGGAAAGCGTGCAGGCGCAGGCGACCGAAGCCACGGTAAGAGCACAGAAGACAGAGGCCCAGGCGCGCGAGGGAATCAGTTTCGTGCAGAAGAACATCTCCGAAATGGAAAACACGGTGCAGGAAGTGAACCAGGCAGCGACGAAGATCAATGAACTGGAGAGATCGGCGGCGCAGATCCACGACATCATCACCACCATTCAGGATATTGCCGGACAAACCAATCTGCTTGCGCTCAATGCGGCGATTGAGGCCGCCCGCGCCGGCGAGCAGGGGCGCGGATTCGCCGTGGTGGCCGATGAAGTTCGCAAACTGGCCGAGCGCACGACACAATCGGCCGGTGAGGTTTCACGCATCATCTCCCAGCTTGGTGGCAAGGTGGAAGAAGTGACGACGTCGATGAACGTGGTGGTGGGCAAGGTGCACGAGAATCAGAAACTGGCGGGCGAAACGGCGGCAGTCATCGAGCGTATTTCGGTGGATGTCGCGGAAACGGCAAGCGCGAACAACGGTATTTCCGAGGCGAGCGTCGCGCAGATACGCAATGTGGATATTCTCCAGAAGACACTGAGGGAACTCTTCGCCACGCTGCAGGAAAGCTCAGTCAAGGTGGAGACGACGGCAGGCATTGGCGACGGACTGCACACGGTCACCGGGAAGCTGAACAACCTGATGGCTGAATTCACCTTCAACCACACTTCTGCCATCCAGGCGATCCAGCACGAGAAGCGGACTTTTCCGCGTGCCGCCAATCGTCTGCTGGTCCATGTAGCACAGGGTGGTACCTCCGTCGAATGCCCCAGCCTGGATTTCAGCATGACCGGTATTCGCCTTCTGATGGGCAAAGAGCTGGATCGGGACAAGCCGATCGAAATGGAGATATACCTGCCGCAGGAAGATATCAGTCATTACGAGGGACAAAAGCCGGTCAGATTGCCTGGCAGGATCACCTGGCAACGCGAGGAGCAGGGGAAGTTCGTCTGCGGCGTCGCCTTCGAGAAAATGTCCGATGAGGCGGCCAAACGTTTGCGCGAAGGTTTCAAGTACTACAACAAGGAGCCCGAATTCGGTATCGTCCGTTGATACTGGGTATAATCCGCGCCCTT
This sequence comes from Pseudomonadota bacterium, assembly GCA_021834245.1. Lineage (GTDB taxonomy): Bacteria > Pseudomonadota > Gammaproteobacteria > Acidiferrobacterales > UBA6901 > JAJXUF01. Next base: position 2,616 of record JAKBDW010000427.1, on the reverse strand, counting down.
CATTTATTTCGGTCATCGCATGAGCATCCTGGCCTGGATCATCATTACCAGCCTACTGGGCGGCATCCTGAGCGTGATAGCGGCAGCGCTGTTTGCGCTCAATGCACGGGGTGAATACCTCGGCGGACTGGTGAGCTATGCCATCGGGGCGCTACTGGGCGCCGTATTCCTCGACATCCTGCCCGAGGCGTTCCAGCAAGGGGCCAATCTGCCCGCGGTGAGCGCGACGGTGCTGCTCGGTATCCTGCTGTTCTTCACGCTGGAGAAGGTGTTGATCTGGCGCCACTGCCATCACGAACACTGCGAGGCGCATGAGCCTCACGAACAGGCGGGGCACGATCACGGGCGCAGCGGCACGATGGTCATCGTCGGTGATACGTTCCACAACTTCATCGATGGCATCATCATCGCGGCGGCCTTCCTGGTCGACGTGCACCTGGGGGTCGTGACCTCGCTTGCCATCATCGCCCACGAGATCCCGCAGGAAGTCGGCGATTTTGCGGTCCTGCTGCATTCCGGCTACAGCAAGCTACGCGCCTTTCAACTCAACCTCATTTCCAGTTTCGCCACGCTGGTCGGCGGGGTGCTGGGGTACGTCGCGCTGAGGGACATGCAAACGCTGGTGCCGTATTTGCTGGCCTTGGCGGCGTCCAGCCTGATCTACATCGCGGTGGCGGACCTGATACCCGGTTTGCACAAACGAACCCGCATGCGCGACACAGTGCAGCAGGTCGTGTTGATCCTGTTGGGTGTGGGAACAGTCGCGCTGTTCGGTTCCATCGTCCCCGTTTGAATTCGATGCGGTGCAGGTCAGAAGGTTCTTGTGTATCTGACCGGCACTGCCTTGCCGTCATGACACGGAGACGTTGATCGACTTTGGCTTGGCTTTCTCCGATTTTGGAAGTGTCACGTTGAGCATGCCGTCCTTGAATTCGGCTTTTACGGCTGATTCGTCGGCGTCGTCCGGCACCCGGAAGCTGCGCATGAAGCTGCCATATGAACACTCGACGCGATGGTATTTCTTGTTTTTCTCTTCCTTTTCCTGTTTGCGCTCGCCCTGAATCGTGAGCATGCCGTTCTGGATGGTGACTTTTACATCCTCTTTGCTGACCCCGGGAATTTCACCCTTGATGAGGTAGGCGGCGTCCGTTTCGCTGATGTCGACGGAAGGCATCCAGTCCGCAACGGCCAGCATCTCGTTATCCGATGTGGAACGGCCGGGCAGCCGTCCGAAGATGCGATTCAAACGACTTGAAACGTCATCCAGTTCCCTGAAGGGATCCCATTTGATCAAGTTCATGATAGTGCTCCTTTTTTAGTTGCGTCAAAGACAAGTGCCACCTGGGTACCGCTTGAAAATATTCAGCGATGGAAGCGATTCCTCAGTCCCAACGTATCCGGTCTCAGCAATTCCGGTCTGGCCAGGACAAGGGCTCATGGTTCCAGCTCCGGCAGTAAGGGATTGATGATCAGCCGCAAAGAGCGCCTGCCGTCAAACTCGACACGGACAAGGCTCAGGATGCAGGAAATAATCCTTCCTTGCCGATCCTGGGCTTCGTAGTGGTGACCGCAATGGCACAGATAATTGAGGAGCGGATTCAAGCGTCCGGCCTGAACCAGGTCGACCCCTGTGAGCTGCGGTAGCAGGCGCGACACGTGTTGCCAAACCAGATCGCGGCGCTGGAAACCAAACAGGCTTTCAAATGACTTGCTGCAGTCCTGGATCATTCCGCGCTCGTCCAGTGCAAGTGACGGGGGGTCTTGCGGTTCGATCCGGTGCTCATTGCTCCATTTCCGGCCCCGGTTATGGGAAAGACGGGGGGTGTCGACGGATGAGATACTTCTCCGCAAGTCCATATTGTTCTCCTTGAGGCTGGTGTCAGAAGATGAAGCAATCGGGGATGGTTGAATCTACTGCGATACCGGGATGGTTGGAATACGGGCGAATACATATGTATTAGGAAACGCCGATTAAGTCGTCATTCCGGCGAAGGCCGGAATCCAGTGATTTCAATTAACTGGACACCGGTCTCCGCCGGTGTGACGTATCAGGACCTATTCGGTGTTTCCATAAATACGTATCTGATTGAGAAAATAAGGATTTTCTGTATACAGGACAGATTGGGAGCGGTATATGTCGGAACCGTCAAAAGCTGCGTCCTTTTCGATCCGCAACAGGCAAAGCGATGGATTCATGCGCGGGAGGCCTCGCGAAGTAGCATCAATGTCTGGGCTGTGTTACTTTTTTCCGGAATCCGGTTTTGTGCGGATGTTACTTAGCGATCTGTTTCTGTGATATTTTCGTTACCATTCCGATAAACATCATTGGACGAACCAAGCGAAATCCTGATGCCACCAGCAGATGAACCGGCCAGAAAGAAAGCCCAAAACGTTCTTCGCGTGGAAGTCGAAGAGCAGCTTTCGCCCGAATCTCCCATGGAGGAACATTCCCTTGCCACCTGGGAGAAGCTGTATGAACTCCAGGCGCACCAGCTCGCACCAAGACCGCAGGACGATGAGCGGCGGAATGCGCAGATCGCGGTGGAGCTGCCGCGTGACCGGTACCGGGATCTTTATGACTTTTTCCCCATTGGTTATCTCACGCTCGGCAGCGAT
>JAKBDW010000398.1:0-4304 GCA_021834245.1 Pseudomonadota bacterium | reverse complement strand
ATTTTGTTAAGGATAAATTTGATGTGCGCAAGATGGTTGCCGCGCACGAAGAGCTGTACGAGAATCTGTTATCGAGCCGTCCGACTCGCGTTTCGAGTGCAGGTTCTGCAGGCTAGCTGTAGACTGGCGATACGGGTGCGACTTCAGAGGCTCAGAACAAAAAGAACTAGAATAATGGTGGTGATAACTAGAATTATTTAGGAAAAAAAGTTAAGACTCGGAAGTGTGGAAGGTTGCCTTTAACGACAAGCTGGTGGGGGGCGCCGTGCCGGGAAATTACGGCGCTGTTGATTAGAGTGAATGCAACTTAGTAATACGTATGATCAATCGAGAGACTGACATCGGTGGCGCGCTTCGGTCAGGCGGTCAAAGCAGGGCCATTCGATCGCTTTGCGTTCGTTGTGTAAGACGGTTTGCCCGATGGCTGGCGGTTCGCTCGCCGAAGATCCTCATGTTCCACCGATTCGGACCGGCCGGCTCGTGCCGGCGTGCTACGGTTGCCCAATTTGAACAGCAGGTCCGGTACCTGAAACAAAACGCCAATGTGGTCTCAATGTCGCGTTTTGGCGGGATGCTGAAATCCGGTGAGCCATTGCCGGACAACACTGCAGTTATCACCATTGATGATGGTTACGCCGATTTCCATGAATATGCCTTTCCGATTCTCAGGCGGTATGACGTTCCTGCAACGTTTTATGTAACAAGCGGATTTGTGGACAGGACGGTCTGGCAATGGCCCGACTTGGTTATGTACATTCTTCGCAACGCGAGGGACCGTCACTGGTCCTTACGGCTGCAACAAAGGGATCGGCAATTCGAATTGTCGGAATCCGGAGACAACAGGCCGGTCTGGCTGGAAATCTGTCAGCATGCGATGAAGCTGAAAGATGTGGAAAAGAATCGGTTTCTGCGGGAACTTGCGGAACAGGCAAAGGTAAGTGTTCCAGCCGAACCAACAGCCGAATTTGCCCCGGCGTCCTGGGATCAGCTCAGGGAGATGAGCGCCGCTGGTATTGAAGTGGCAGGACATACGATCACGCATCCCAGGCTGGTATGTCTGGCAGAGGACAGGTTGGCCGAAGAAATTGCGGGTTGCAAGGCGCGTATTGAGGAAATGCTGGACAGCCCCGTCTACTCGTTTGCCTATCCTCACGGAAATAAAGAGGATTACAGCAAAAAAATAAAAGAAGTTGTGGCGCAAGCCGGGTACGCGACCGCAGTCGCTGCATTCCCCATCTCTGGAACACATGATCATTACGAGCTTGGCCGTTTCGCGATCGATAACGACAGGGAAAAGCTTGCTGATGTGATATCCGGTGCCGAATTGGTTATGTGGCGCGCGAATAAGATGCTTGGGATTCGCGGTTAGCAGGTCGCAGTTCGCTGTTAGTCGTTCTTACGACGGTGCGGTTTTGTTACACCGATCTGCCGCAGTGACTGCGAAAGGGCTTTAAAGTAACTCGAGCAAAAGCCGCGTTTTTTGGCTCTCCAGATCGTCTTTCCTACCTGCGCTGCTTTTGGGTTTTAGTGATGCGCGTTTCTCGACGAGGATGTAGCAGTTGCATGCCTGCTGTATTGCCAGCCAGACTGCCGTCGGCAACGCCGTACCGCAACAAAGCCGGTGTTAGTACCGACACGATGACCGAATCGACGCCGTTGCTGGCGGGAAAGCTGGGCATCGAAACCACGCCAAAACTTCACATTCTGCTGGCGACCGCAGGGCTATACCGGTGAAAGTTCTTCATCTGATTGACAGTGGTGGGCTCTATGGCGCTGAGATTATGCTGCTTCATCTCGCGCAAGCGCAGCGTAAACTGGGGGTACAGCCTGTAATTTGTAGCATTGGTGAAGCGCAGGCTGGAGACAAGCAGATTGAGGTTGCTGCCGAAGAAAGTGGAATTGCCGTGCGGCTAGTCCGGATGCGGCGCGGCGCGAATTTCCGTGGCGCCTGGCAAATCCTGAAATTTGCCAGGCGCGAACGATTTGATGTCCTGCATTCCCATGGGTACAAGGCGAATATCCTGGTTGGACTGGTGCCAAGGTGGATTCGGAAAATTCCATTCGTTAGCACACTGCATGGTTGGACTGCCACTGAAAAGAAAATCACTGCTCTGCACCTGTATGAAAGGCTCGATCAGTTCAGTCTGCGGCAGCATGACGCGATTGTCGCGGTGAGCGACGTGATGTTGCGGGATTCGCGGCTTTCCAGTTCGGTTCGCAACCGAATGACTGTCATTCCGAATGGCATTCCAGCCCTGGATACCGACGTGCCCGGGGCGGATGCGGTCTCCGCTGAAGCAGCAGGTTTTCGCGCAAGCGGGTTTGTGGTGGGCGCAATCGGAAGGCTTTCGCGCGAGAAAGCACATTGTGATCTGCTTGAAGCAGTGGCAGTTCTCAAATCGCAAGGGCGGGATGTCAGAGCAGTCATCATCGGGGAAGGGCCAGAACGACAGCGTCTGCAAGAAGTTGCCGACAGGCTCGGAATAGGCGAGAGGCTAAGCTTACTGGGCTACCGGGATCGCGCAGAAGAATATCTTCGTTTTTTTGACTTATTTGTATTAACCTCAATAACCGAGGGATTGCCGATTACCTTGCTCGAGGCGATGCGCGCGAAAGTACCGATAGTGGCTACCAGCGTGGGCGGGGTCCCCGGTGTTTTTTGCGGAACAAACGGCGCGATGCTGGTGTCACCCGGTAATTCAGCAGAGTTGGCGATGGCAATTTCCGCGATCATGGAGGATGCCGCCGGCGCCAGAGAGTTGGCTGAAAATTCCCATGGGCTGTTTGTCGAAAAGTTCACCAGCGATAAAATGGCCGACGGATATATGGCGGTCTACCGTCAGGTCATGCGAACAGTTTCGTAGTTTTTGCCAGCAGGCTGTTAAATCCGCGACGTGCGCTAAATGTAGCAACGCTTGGCGGGTAGGCAAACCCGCGCTTCGAGTCCAGCAGCAATGGAAAAAACCGGATTCAGACTATATCTGCTCTTTGTATTGAGCTATTTCCTGCATTTGCCGGCGCGAATTCCCGCATTGGGAGTTATACGCTCTGATTTTGTCCTTATGGCCGCAATCCTGGCAACAATCGTTGTCGGGGCGAAGGATCAGGCCCAGGAGATGAATTTCCAGGAGCGATCAACCCGGATCCTCTGGTACCTCGTTCTATATATTCTCTGTACCCTGCCATTCGTCACTTGGCCGGGAAGCGTACTGCATTCGGGTATTCCAGACTTCAGCAAAGTGGTCGTTTTCTATTTTTTTACGATTTATCTGGTGAACACTGAATCGAAATTGAAAGTGTTTGTCGCGGTAGTCATAGGTGCGCAATTGTTTCGTGTTGCGGAGCCTCTTTATCTTCACCTAACCCAGGGGTACTGGGGTGATTTCACAACAATGGAGCCAGGCGTCTACCTGACCCGACTGTCGGGTGCGCCGCACGATGTCGTCAATCCCAACGGCCTGGCATTTGTCATAGTGGCGATTGTGCCATTTCTGCATTATTTCTTGATGCGCCGGACTTTCTTTCACAGGCTGGTCTATCTTGGATTGCTGAGTGTGCTCATGTATGCACTACTGCTGACCGAATCGCGGACCGGTCTGGTAGGGTTGATGATTGTGCTGCTTATGATCATCTCCAAGAGCCGCTATAAGGCTTTGGGAATTTTGATTGTGATCTCGGCGTTGCTGATTGTGCCTCTCAGCATGAGCAAATTACAAAGAGACCGGTACCTGTCGACGGTGGATTATCATGTACCGGGTGGCGCGACTTCCGAGGGGCGTATATCGGGGTTGATCCGTGATTTCAAGGTTGGACTAGAGAGGCCGATAATCGGCCATGGCATGGGGACATCCGAAGAGGCCAATTTTAATGTCGCTGGTGTGGGCCAGCCATCTCATGATCTCTTTACAGAAGCATTTCAGGAGCTTGGCTTCTGCGGCCTGTTTATAGTGTTACTCTACATTGCCTCCGTTTTTCGCAACCTTAAAGCGGCTGGGCAAATCGTGGGGAGATCCTGGATCGAAAACAACTCCGGGTTGGCCAGGATGACCTATGCACTGCAAGCTTGGGCATCGATGTACCTCGTTACGAGTCTCGCGACTTATGGTCTTTCAACGTATGGCTGGTATCTGATTGGAGGACTGGCAGTGGTCGTTCGACGTCTTGTCGAGGAGCAGGGTACCACACAGACAGTTTCCCCCGAGAAGGAAGCGGATGAGTCGCCCTTTGGTGCGCAACCAGAGGTAGATTTTTTGGAGCCAGGCCAGGGCCTTGAGCCATGGCGCCATGACTCATAATGTCTGGGG
>JAKBDW010000274.1:0-4306 GCA_021834245.1 Pseudomonadota bacterium | reverse complement strand
CGGCGACGCAGGTAACCATAGGATCGCGAAACACTCGAGATCTGCGTTCCCACCCCGTCCGCAGCGCATACTCAAATCATCTGGACGCGGAAACGGCGAGAAGTACGCGCTGTACTCCAAACTGATCCCTGCTGAAAAATCATGCTGAGTAGGGACCCAAAAACTTCGTGCCATTGAAGTGAATGAGGTGCGTCGGAGCTTCGGCACACCAGACTTCCGTCTCCCACGCGATCACCGGAAGGTACCTCGCCATGACCGCGCGCGTCGGAAAGGCGGTGACGTAAACCAGCGCTGCCTTGCAGGTCGCGAACAGGCGCTTCAATTCTTCATGCCGCTTACTGTCGACTGGTCCGTGGGAAGTTACACTCTCGCACAGCAGCAACCAGTTCTTGTCGGGCATGTATATGATAACGTCAGGAAACTTGCCGTGGCTATCAGGCGTAACGCCCAGCGCGGCCAGCGCCCCCTTGTCGAAAAAGCCCCACTTATCGCCGGTATCACCTGCGTAGATGAGTATTCCACCGGGCGCATAGTGCGCACCGAACACTTCTACGATCTGACGAATAAGCACACTGTGCTCGCCGGGCGACAAATTCACGGTATCACGAACCCCGACGCTAAGCGGAACCATAGCCATATCGCGTGCCGCCGCGTACTTTTCTGCAAGCGATTGTCGTTGGCTCTTGAACAGCAGTAGCGCCTCATGCCATTTCGGCGTGCCGAAGGTGTGAACCAGCGCCCGCATCTCTGCCGTAATTTGGTAGACCGCAGCGGGGGAGTTCACCGGACGATTCGGCTTGTCTGGGTTGTACGCCGAGAGCCCGGCGTCGCAGAATTGGTGCATGGACTGACGCCGAACGGTCTCGCGCGTATTCGGCGCGTATGGTTTGTCCATGTAGTGTTTGGCGGCGAACTCCATAATGGGTGTAATTCCAATGAGCGGGTTTTGCGCATCGCTCCACCTGTCATCCGGTTTCAGGTCACAGATTGCGAGCAGGCAGAGCGCCGACCGCTCGTTCTGTTGCGCCCTCGGCATGCCAACTTCAACCAATATTTCCAGCGCCTCTTGGACTTTCTTGTGCATTCCGATCCCCAATTGCTCGTAGCTCCTCTTGCGACGGATAGCACAGTCGCCGCAGATCCGTTGCATTGACCTGTGTGTGCCCGCTGAATGTACGGAAATAATCGTCGACGGGTTGCGAATTAAGGTAGACGCACAGCCCGCGCGCGACGGCCGGTTCCAATCCGCGCTTGTTGCAGTGAAAGACGTTCAGATGATTCTCGAAACCGACCCAAGCTGCACCCCTCAGCGCATCGCCAGACAAAAAGAACGCGACGACGCGGCGTCGTTCCTCCTTGCTAGTAAAGCGCCGAGTGACTACGTAAGTGCCCGCCGGCATCAACCACTGGCGCGTCTCATCGTTAATTGCGATAGCGTTGGGCTTGCGGGTCTGCTTAGGCCATTCGACCACCCCACCCGAGAAATGCGTGGCATAGAGCAACGGCGCATCGCCTGACTCTGGCAGCATGTGTAGATGGGCGCGCAGACGGAAGTCGACGACCGGCCCGGTGCAGATGTCGAGCCCGATTTCGCGCAGGGGCTTGCCCGGCAGCCCGGCGGTAGCAACGGAACCAAGCGTCGGGATGTGGATAAACTTTTCTTTGTCACCCGGCGTGACGACCTCGCTAAACGACACGACCTTCTTGCGCACATCGTGGAAGCGGTCGTCAGATGACGCCGAGACCTCGACCGCACCCTGCGGCGCACCGACGACCAGCTTGACGATGACATTCTCTTGAAGCACGCCGTCGTCCGAAAACGCCCGGTCGCGTCGATCAAATACATGGGTGCGAGTCAGCGCCACACGATCGAGCAGCCAATATCGGAACGGCCTGAAGTAGACACCGTTCATCCATGAGCGGGGGATGATGGCAACGACCTGCGCGCCCTTGACGCAGAGCGCGATGGCGCACGCGAGAAAGCAAGTGTACAGATTGCTAGTTTCCACGCCGAGCTTGCGCAGCAGCGCGCGATGCGCACTGCCGCTCTGAATCTTCTTATAGGGCGGATTGAGTATGGCAATGTCGTAACGCGAACCTTTTCCTGTGCTTGCAAGCGTCACCGCATGCTCAATGAAGTCCCGGTGCTCGACGCGGTGTGTGCCGGGGAAGTGTGAGAGCGTCTCGTGCAATCCCTTCTGAAAATGAGGTTCGAGCTCGTATGCTGTCACTGCTGCTCGGCCCTTAAGGTGATCCAGTAGGGCGATTGAGAGCAACCCAATGCCCGCGCCGGGATCTAGAATCGCGGGGACATGGGCAGCAACTGGTTCAATGAGGGACGCCATGAACCTGGCCGTCGGGGCAGGGGTGAAGAATTGCCCGAAGCTGGACCGATGCGCACGGTCAAGCCCGACAGTCGCCTCCCGGCGGCGATCTTCTATAGTTGGCGGGGCGCTGTCTTCCATAGATGCCTCGGATTCTACCTGGTGTCGGCACTTGCGCCCGCTAGGTTTTCCACACACAGTTCGCCCGTCGGGACCGCCATCGTATCCGCACAAACCAGACGCGGACGTTTTGACTGCCTTCAGGACCCCATTCGCGACCGCCCGAAAGCGGCCGGCACCTGCCTGTCGAATCTTTCGACCAGTAACGGACAAGCGGATTAGCGATCTTGGTTATATGCGAACCAGTTATCTCTCGTGATATTTTGCCATTTTGACGACGGTAGGTGGACCCCATGGCGCAAGATTACCAACGCATCGTCTACCCTGAACGAGCCGAATATCTGTCGGATGAATCCACCTACCACGGATATCGAATCTTTCTGGATCATTGGGTTGAAATCACAAAGTACCTGCAGGAGTGTTACGAAGTACTCCGGACACGTCGCTTCTCAAAGGGGTTGCTTATCTACGGAAAGCAAGGATGCGGGAAATCAGTACTAGCTAACAAGATTATCGGCGACTTCGTAGACACCCAAAATAGCCTTCGCGGATCTCGACTTTCCTACGAAAAAGACAACATTTGGCACCGCATATGCGGCGGTGGGTCCGAACGTCTGCACCTGGACAATATCGAGGCGTCAACGGCAAATACAGTCGTCCTTCAGGTTGAAAACAAGAAAGAGTGGGTGTCCGAGGCCGAACGGATTGTATCGGGTAATAAGGATCGATCATGCCTCGTAATTGCGGATAATTGCGAGCGCGACTACTTTTTGAAGGGCCTCCTAAACATATCTGATGATGCCTACCTTCAGAGTGGCCGGTCCACGACGGCTCTAAGAGCGGCGGCGCACCGATTCGTCGAGTTGAGCCGCACGACGCTACGGGGATGCCTATTCATCTTCTTCACAAACGATGAAGACTTTGCGCTCGCATTCGACGACCACGTAAACGAACAGCACAAGGGTCTTGTCGATATTCGAGATTTGAAAATGCCCGACGATTCTCAAAAAGAGATAATCGTTCGAATTAACGTTAATCGCCTCAATCCCTTTAGCTACTGGCTTTGCATCGATCGCGCCGGACCGAGCGAGAAGTCCGCCGTATGGACTACGCTAAGGAGCGCGGAGACCTTCCCCGCGGCCTTTCAAGCAGTGGACAACGCCATTCGGTCGTCCACTAGGAACCGCGAGGGCCGCCCAGCTCGCAAATGCGTTCTTAACGCCTTTGCGTTTGTCAGCGCCGCCTCCGTGGAGCAAACCTTGGATACAGCCGCTGATGTTGGAGAGTTTGAGGATATCTTCAAAGGCAAAAACTTTCGCATCCGCCTGTATCGCGCCGGTTGGGAAATATTTTTTGGCGACCAACGTGAACACCGAATGCTTGCGTCTGAGTGGCATTTAAAGCTGGTGATCGCTGGCAACTCCGTTGTTGAAGCGATGCTCTCGGCACACCAGGTTGCGAAGCGACTGATCGAGCAATCCGTCATATACCACGGCCCTGGCACTCACCAAGCGACGAAAGATGCCTACAATAGCGAGCTCTCACAGATCGACAGTGAGATCTCCGCGATATTCGGAACTTCAGACAACGCAGCATTTTGGGCTAAGGGTAGCGTGCGTGGCCACGACTACGAAGGGCGTCTACGGCAGTTCTTTCCAGGTTACAACACAAAAAGCCCGGGATTTTTGAGCGCGCGCCCGGATTTAGTCCTTTGTGACTACGTACCATGTTCGGTACTTAGGGCTGCAAGTGCCACATTGGATGCAATTAACACGGCGGTCCGTCGCGAGGGAAATGCAGTGGAGTTCACTGCAATCAAGGACTTCACCCTCGATAAATTGATCAGTTATCTAAAGGAACAG
>JAKBDW010000011.1:0-4308 GCA_021834245.1 Pseudomonadota bacterium | reverse complement strand
TGCGGCCTCTAACGGGCCGGGGGGGATATTTTGGGGGATGATTGGGGTGGATTTGATTGGCGATATCCGGCGGGCGTATTTTGAGGAGCATTTGCCGATTAAGGAGATCGTGCGGCGTTTGGCGGTTTCCCGGGCGACAGTGCGCAAGGTGGTTCGTGGTGAGGCGACCCGTTTCAAGTATGACCGTGGGGTGCAGCCGGCGCCGAAGCTTGGTGCCTGGCTGGCAGTTCTGGCCGATATTCTGACTGCGGAGGCGAAGTTGCCGCGTCGGGAGCGTCGCTCGACGCAGCGTTTGTTCGAGGAGTTGCGTGGCCGTGGCTATGATGGCGCGCATGACAGCGTGCATCGGTTTGTAAAATCATGGCGCGCAGAGCAGGCGCGGCTGCCGGCCAAAGCCTATGTGGGGCAGAAGGCCCATCTGAACGAAAACGTACGGTAAGGAATGCCTCCGAAGGCCGTTTTTGCGGTTTATGGGCCTGAACCGTCTAATATTATTGCGTAGTGGAGATGAACTGGCTGTTTATTGCGTGCAATCATGGCGTGCAATAAACATTGGACGCAATGATGCGGCCAGGACATATGTATTGCACGCAATAAACAGGGGTGCTAACGCGGGGGATGACTTTGCGTGCAATACAAGCAGTCGAAGCTATCGCCGCCGAACCGGACTGGATGGCGCCCTTCCTTGCCAGCCTGGCTCGCGACGATCTCGCATCGGCAACCCTGCGCGGCTACCGCTACGATTTGCGGCATTTCCTGAATTGGCACCAAAGTGTCCAGGACGGCACCTTCGCCATCAAGAGCCTCGCCGAGTACGAACTCATCGCCTACCGCCAGCACATGGTCGCGGCCGGCCTTCGACCGGCAACGATCAATCGCCGGTTGGATGCATTGCGCCGATTATGCCGGTGGGCACAGGGCAGCGGCGCACTCGAAGTCGATGCCGCGCGCAATGTTCGGCCCGTGCGCACTGTGCGTAACCAGCAACCTGTCGGTCTCACCGATATTGAGGTGCATGCGTTGCTGCGTGCCGCCGGGGCCTCCTTGCACGGCCTTGCCGCGCGGAATTACGCGATGGCCCAACTCATGCTGCAGGCGGGACTGCGGGTCGGCGAAGTCGCGACGTTAAGAGTTGCCGATCTCACCATGAATGATCGCTCCGGCACCGTGCGCATCCGTCACGGGAAGGGTCTCAAGGCGCGCGAGATACCTTTGAATGCAACAGTCCGGCGCGCGCTCAAGCAGTTTCTTGAAGACGGAGATCCCGCCGCCAAGGATAAGGATGCAGCGCTGTTCATCAGCAGCCGCAATACGGCAATGCCGGTGCGCACGATCCAGGCCGTTATTGCCAGCCTCGCGCGTCGTGCCCGCCTCAAGCGGGTGGCCGTTTCAGCGCACACGCTGCGCCACACCTTTGCGCTCGGCTATCTACGCGATAATCCTGGAAAACTTGTTGATCTCGCCGGTCTGCTCGGTCATGATTCGCTCGATACGACCGCCATCTACACGCGACCATCGCGTGATGATCTGGCGGCTGACCTGGAGCGCTCGCACCTAAATGTCGGCGGATGATCCCTTGGCCGGAAGAACGCAAACACTGCCGCGAGCAGCGATGTCGGCCGACCCGAGCGAGGACGATCTTGCGCGGCATTGGAGTCTGACACCCGCAGACGTGGCCGAGATCATCCAGTGTCGTGGTGCCGACCATCGCCGCCGCTTTGCTCTGCAGCTTTGCATGCTGCGCACCCATGGCCGCTTTTTCGACGACTACCGCAACGCGCCGATCAAAATCGTCAATCATCTCTCACGGCAGCTTGGGCTGGCGCCTGTGCTGTTCCTTGACCGCTCCGGCCGGGAGCCGACGGAACGGGTCCAGGCACAGCGTATCTGCCGCTATCTTGGTCTTCGCAGATTTGACAAGGCGGCAGAAACCAACCTGCGCGAATGGTTGGCCCAGGGGGCTATCGAGGGCCGCACCAATTCGGAATTGCTGATAAAGGCGGAAGAAAAATTACGTGCCTGGCAGGTTGTTCTGCCTGGCGCCAGCACGCTGGATCGCATTGTCACGTCTATTGTTGCCAATGCCACAGCCGATCTTTTTAACGCTATTTCCGGACGCCTGCCGGAGAAATTGCGGGCTGATATCGACCTGCTGGTCGAAGTTCCAGAAGGCGATGCACGGTCCAGCCTGTTCCGGCTCAAAGACTATCCAAAATCGGCCAACGCCGCGGTGATCAAAGCCGATATCGTTCGTCTGCGCTTGATCGAACAACTGCTCGACGCGGGCGCGGGGCTGGATGATCTCAATCCACAGATTATACGCCAATTGGGTCAACTTGGGCACCGCTATGATGCTGGCGATCTCCGCCGTTTTGCTAAGCCCAAACGTGATGCGCTCGTTGCCTGCTACCTGGTCGAAGCCCGCAAGACCCTGATCGACCAGATCGTCGAGATGAACGATCTATTCCTGACCGCCATGAATCGTAAATCCCGTAATGCTGTCGAAAAACAACGCAAAAGCCTGCGTCGCCGCGCCCGTGACGGGTTACATCGTGTGCTCGGTGCCGTCGATGCGCTGGTCGCGGCCGACGGCGCGCAAACCATCACTGAGTTTCGCTCCGCACAGAACCCGCCGGCGTTGATCGAGGCCGCAATTGCGTGCCGGGCCTACGAGCGGCTGGAAGCGCGCGGCCATCTCGACGCCATGCTCGCCCGCTACGGTACATTGCGCCAATATCTGCCCGCTTTTTTTGCGCTGCCATTCCAGGCTGCCGCCGGCACCGAGGCTTTGCTCACGGCAATCGAAATACTGCGGGCCCTGGATGCCGGCACACGCACTGGACTGACCATCGATGATCCGCACGGCTTCGTGCAGGCGGACTGGCGCTCCCATTTGGTCACAGGCGGCAAGCTCAACCGCGGGATTTGGGAAATCTCCCTCGCCTTTGCGGTGCGCGACGCCCTGCGCGCTGGCAGCCTGTTTCTGATAGAGAGCCGCGATCACGTCTCGTTCTGGAACTTGGTTTATGACGATAAAAACTGGCAGCAAACACGTGAACAGGCTTATCAGCGCCTTGACCTACCGATAAATGGCCAAGCATTCTTGACAAAAATCACCAGGGAATTTGAGCGCGCCGTGCGCGCAGCAGAACACGGCCTGGCCAGCAACCGCTTCGCGGCCGTCAGTAATGGCCGACTTAAGCTTAAAAAGCGCGACACTCTGCCGATTCCTCACGCATTGCGTGAGTTGCGCGCCACGGTCGGTGCCAGCTTGCCCCGCGTACGCATCGAAGACCTGCTGCAGGATGTCGACGAATGGTGCGGATTCACCCGCGCCTTCCAGCCGCTCGGTGGTTACCAGCCCCGCGGTGGCGATCCACACCGCTCGCTGCTTGCCACACTGATCGCACATGGCACAAATCTTGGCCTCGCCGCCATGAGCCAGAGCGTCGATACGCTTACTGCGGAAGCTCTTCAGGATACCAGCCGATGGTTTCTGCGTGACGCCACGCTCAAAGCGGGTAACACCATTCTGGTGGACCACCATCACGGCCTCAAGCTCAGCAGTGTCTGGGGTAGCGGAAGCCGTTCTTCCTCCGATGGCCAGCGCTTCGCGGTTGAACGCGACAGCCTGCTTGGCAGCTTCTACCCGCGCTATTTTGGCTATTACGAGCACGTGCTGCAGCTCTATACGCACACCTCCGACCAGCACAGCGTTTATGCCACCCAGGCGATCTCATGCACGCCGCGCGAGGCCGGCTATGTGCTTGGCGGCATTCTCGATAATGATACAGTGCTGACTATCCGCGAGCACACTTCCGACACGCACGGCTTCACCGAGCATCTGTTCGGTCTTTGCGCCATGCTTGGGATTACCTTCATGCCCAGGCTGAAGGATTTACCGGACCAGGTGTTGAGCCGCATCGATCGAGATGCTGATTACGGCGCCCTGCAGCCGCTGCTCCGGGGGCGTATCAACGTCGAACTCATTCTTGAGCAGTGGGATCAGTTGGTGCGGCTCGCTGCCTCGTTGAAAGACAGGCTTACGCCCGCGCATGTCGTCATGCAACGACTGGTCAACGCCAACGCGTCGGATCGTCTCGCCGGCGCGCTGAGCCAGCTTGGACGCCTGATGAAGACGCTGCATATCCTACGCTACATCCAAGAAGAGCCGCTTCGTGGCGCCATCCAGTTGCAGCTCAACCGCGGTGAATTTCGGCACATCCTGGCCAAATCATTGTTCTTCGCCAACCAAGGCAGTTTTCGTTCCGGTGATTATGAGGAGGTGATGAACAAGGCCAGCTCCCT
>JAKBDW010000578.1:0-4321 GCA_021834245.1 Pseudomonadota bacterium | reverse complement strand
CGGCCACATGAGCGAGCACGCCTCCGCATGCCTGCTGCACCAGCCTGGTGACCCTTGCACGCGGGCCCTCGAGACTGGCAAGCCAGTCGCGATCGGCGCGGACGCAGCGGCTGGCATGGCATGGCTTCGCGATATCCTCCCTGACGCGTGCCAGGACGTGGGCTTCTTCCCGTTCGGCAAGGCCGAGTCCGGCTATACAGGCCTGGGCATCTTTGCCGCGGATTCCGCCCACTATTTCGAACGCATTGGCTTCGAGCACTTCCAGGCCTTCTCCCAATTCGGCGAACTGGCCCTGAACCTGCGTGAGCAAAGCCTCAGGGACGCGCTCACCGGTCTGCCTAATCGCAGCCTGTTCCATGATCGCCTGACCCACGCGCTGTCCGGCGCGAACCGCCGCGAACGCCTGCTGGCGGTCGGCGTGCTGGACCTCGATGGTTTCAAGGCCGTCAACGACCGCTATGGCCATGCCTGGGGCGATGCCGTCCTGAAGCGCTTGAGTGCCCGACTGCAGCGCGCTATGCGGCCTAGGGACACCTTGGCCCGGCTGGGCGGCGATGAATTCGGCCTGCTGCTCGACGAACTCGACGATGTCTCCCAGTTGGAAGCCCTGACGGATCGGCTGCTGGAGGCCGTGAGGAGCCCGCTTCCATCGGAGCACAGCCTGCCCAGCTTGTCGGCCAGCATTGGGTTCACCCTGTTTCCGCTGGACGACGGCGACGCCGAGACCTTGCTCCGCCATGCCGACATGGCCATGTATTCATCCAAGAATGCCGGGGGTGACCGCAGTTCGATTTATTCCACCGTGCTGTCCGAGGAGGCCAAGTGGCAGGGGCGCGTCAGCCGGGAGTTGCGCCGTGCGGTCGAGCGCGGCGAACTGGTACTGCATTACCAACCGCAGGTCGATATGGCCACCGGAACGGCAACGGGCGTGGAAGCGTTGCTGCGCTGGAACCATCCGACGCGGGGACTGCTCAGCCCGGGCGAGTTCATCGATGCCCTGGAGGGCGGCACTGCATCGCGCCAGGTCGGGTGCTATGTGCTCGACACCGCGCTGCGGCAAATGGTGGCCTGGCAGGAAGCGGGGCTCTCCTTGCGCATGGCCGTCAATATCAGTGCCCATCACCTGCTCGCCCCGCAATTTTTAGGGGACCTTAGGGACGCTTTGGCCCGGTATCCTATCTCCACGGCCATGCTGGAAATCGAGGTGACGGAGACTACGGCGATCGCTGATCTCGCTGCAGCACGGGAAACTCTGGCCGCCTGCCGCAACCTGGGCGTGACGGTGGCCCTGGATGACTTCGGCACCGGCAATGCCCCGCTCAGCTATCTCCAAACGCTTCCTGCCGACTCCCTCAAGATAGACCGAGGCTTCGTTGCAGATATCCTGGACAACCCCATGGACGCGGCCATCGTCGCCGGCGTCATCACCTCCGCCAGACTGGTCGGCCTCGAGGTGATCGGTGAGGGGGTTGAAAGCACCGAGCACGGCTGCTTACTCTTGCAGTTGGGATGCCGGCGTGCCCAGGGATACGTGATCGCGAAGCCGATGCCGGCAGAGGATATTCCGCGCTGGGTCGCTTCCTACCGTACCGACCCTGCCTGGCAGTCCTGGGCGGATCGCCCTTGGCGGCCGGAAAATTACAGCCTCCTGCTCGTAACACTCGCGCACGGACGCCGATCCCGGATGACCTTGGAACGATTGGACCAAGCGAGTGCGCAGGTGCCCGAGCATTTATTAAGGCTCGACGCGGAGCGCCATTGCGTGCTGGGGCGTTGGCTGGAGGGCGAGGGGCAAGCCCGTTTTGGAGACACGGCCCACTACCGGGAAGTGCGTGCCCTGCACGATCAGTTTCATCAGCTGGCGAGAGAGGTCGCAGCGTGCAAAGAGCGCGGACAGGTTGAGGCGTTAAAAGAGGTACTAGGGGAAATGCGCGTCGCCTCGTTGGCCATTCAGGATCGACTGCGAGTT
Organism: Pseudomonadota bacterium; assembly: GCA_021834245.1. Classification (GTDB taxonomy): domain Bacteria; phylum Pseudomonadota; class Gammaproteobacteria; order Acidiferrobacterales; family UBA6901; genus JAJXUF01. The sequence goes on along the minus strand of JAKBDW010000578.1, from coordinate 2,352 downwards.
TGGATCGATGGGTTGCATGGGAGTTAGACGACCCAGAATCCGTCGAGACAAGAGGAAGCGCGCGGGTACGGAGGTTTTCCTAAATCACCAGTGAATACGCCATGCAAAACCGTCGTTTTATGAACCGACCCCATGGCTGCTCCTGACATGTCCGTCACTCTTGCGCGGGGCTCCATCAACCCCGTGCGATAGACCTTTGAGGATTTCACAATGCTCGGCTTTCTGCACCGTCCGGCATTGGCACCTTAAGGCCTTGAGTTGTTTCTGCGGCATCGTCAGTTCTTTGATACCTTCCGATGGCTGGCGTTAGTTTGGATGCAAGCACGAGTGGTCAAGCGCCAATTTTGTAGAGCAGGCGCGAGATGTATACCGCGTCTTTGTGGTCGCATGCGCGCCGCCCTGGCCGACAATCACGAATAGTGCACAGGAGGCTCTCTGTTATGTCATGAGGGGGCTTCGGCTTTTCAAGGATTACGGCCCCTCCAGGTCTTAATTCGACATGCGTTACGATGGTAAAACATCTCCCGTTTTCTTCCGCGGCAAGGAGCGCTGGGAACCCTGCTGCCGCGCGGTTCCATGTCTGACGGATCGTTACAAGCCTGGGGGAAAAAGCACCGCGATAGTCGAATGCGCCATCCTCTAGAGGGCGCATGATCGCTCTTATTCGAGGATCCGCCCAGCGGGCCTCGTATGAACCATGATGGTCTGGGTTAGGGCGCCTATCAGCCATGTTCTCCTTTCCTGTTGTATTGGCCGCCAACTTCTGCGATTTTTTGGGGTACCTCCAGCAAATTGAGTGCCCGCCGCGACGCAGGGTCCGTCCGTGGTTGTCTCCAGCTGTACACCCGATTTCGGGTTGATTACCCCGCACCGACAGCGAGCGCTCTACATGGGGAGCGTCGTATTTTCGGCGGTTTCGATGCAGTAACGGCGGAAGGATTGTTTATGGTAGTTCCAAACACTGGCCTGACGGAGGAGCGCTCGTTCAACACGCATTTCGATTGACAGCCAGGTCTTCGGCACATTGCCGACCCAGACGGTCGGTCGCCCGAATGGCCGGTATGGCCGACCTACTGTCATGATGATGATGGTGAGGAGACGACCAACCATCGTCAAAAAATCAAGGCCTCTGCACAGTCCTTGCCTAAACTATGTTGGGGATGAACATGCACGTTCCGGTAATCTGTACGGCATCGACCTGCGATAATTGGCGCGCGAGCCGATGCGTAGAAAGCGGTTTGACGAATCGCCCAACCAAATAGCTGACGAAGGCTCTCGTGAAGATTCTTAGCTGATGCAACAGACACCATGGTCTGCTTGCCATCTATTTCGAGCGCGATCATGACGCTGTCAGCCAACGCTGTAGCCTTGGCCATACTGTCCTTTTTAGGTCTGCCTCTTCTCCCAGCCGTCGCTGCTTTCCGGGGGGCCTTCGGAGCCGCTGCGGCAGCAGTTTTCCGGGGTGCGCGAGGTGCTTTCGTCGCCGCAGCTTTGGTCCGGCGGGTAGTTTTCGCGGTAGTGGTCATGTTGGTAGAACCCTTTTTGCGTCTGCTCTAGATTCTAGCCGCCAGAGTCGAGACCAGAAAAATCACGCAAAATGCTTTATCTATCATCGATAGCCAGCAAATCCGGAGCGGGCTACCCATACATACTCAAGGCCGCAGCACCCCCCAGCCGATCGGCCCAGCCAGCAGCCGCCGATATAAGCGTTCAAGCAGGTTGGTCAGAGTGCGGCCTGCGCGGGACCAGATCGGCACGACAACGGCGCAGCTCGCGCCGGCTACGAGTAGTGAGCCCACCATGTCGAGCGGAAAATGCAGCCCCACATAAATTCGCGCCCACCCCACGACCAGGCCAGTAGCAAGCGTCGCTGCCCCGACGACAAGACGACGATCGAGCAACAGGCTCCAACCTATGGCGGCAAACAAGGTGAGATGGTCGCTTGGGAACGATGCATCCGCGACATGCATCGACCAGGTATGGCCCAGGCCGATGGCGAATGGCCGTGGCTGGGGCCATAGCATGCCAATTGCCTGATTCACCGCCAATCCAAGGATGGCTACCGCAAAGGCTCGTAGGGCGGCGCTGCGTTGCGCCGTGTCGCCGACAAGCCATAGCGCCACCAGCAGCAATGGAACAAAGTAAACCAAGTCGTTGGCAACGAAGAGCATAGTATCGATGAGCCATGCCGGTGTCCCTGGCGCGGCATTGATGTACAGAAAAATCTCGTGATTCAGGGATTGCAACATTGTCTTACTCAGCAGTCGCCAATATAGGCGACAGAAGGAGTTTTGAAGAATGAGCGAACGAGGTTGGGCAATTTCTGGAGTTTTTCGAGTTGCTCCTCGATTT
>JAKBDW010000124.1:0-4325 GCA_021834245.1 Pseudomonadota bacterium | reverse complement strand
ATAACGAAGCAGCACTGAGTCACGCCAAAATCACGCCAGGCTTTCACCGCGGCCGGGCACCACTCACCATTGCGCGACCTCGTACGAGCGGACAGGCGCGACCGGATTTGAGTTATTGAACACTACGGGGCAAGGCCCAGCGTGAGATCGCGCGCGTGATCGGCGTCGATCCGAAGACGGTGCGGCGCATCGCGCGGGAAGCGAATTCCCCCGGGGTGGCCACCGGGATTGATGCAGGAAATGGTGCTGTTTTGGTTGAAAATCCCCCACCCCGGCCACCGGCTCCGGGCTCGATTCCCACCCGTGATGTTCGAAAACTCAGATTGCCACTTTGGAGGATTCGCGGCTAGCACAATTCGATGCGACTCTCGGTCGACAATTTCATTGCGCTTCTCTCCGGAAGCATTGCCGCCTGGCTGGAACGACAGACCGCTGCTCGGATCGAATACCTGAAGGCGGAGAATCGTGCGCTGCGTAGCCGACTTGCTGGTCGGCGTATCATTTTCACGGATGCTGAGCGTCGGACCTTGGCGACCCTAGCGCACCGGAACCCGTTGCATTCGTCACGACCGAGCATAACGAAGCAGCACTGAGTCACGCCAAAATCACGCCAGGCTTTCACCGCGGCCGGGCACCACTCACCATTGCGCGACCTCGTACGAGCGGACAGGCGCGACCGGATTTGAGTTATTGAACACTACGGACGCTGGGTCCCCGGCGTTCCGGATCCACCACCAACGATTTCCGATCTCGGAAAGCCCTGTTCGCGTAATCCCCGCGAGGACTCGTACGCCGTCCACGCTAAGTCGGTCATTAGCGGAGTGCATCACGAGTACCATCTCGCGCCAGCAACGGCCTGATCGAATATTTGCGCTCCAAACTTTAGTCTACTGAAAAACAAACCGTCGAATTGGTCCGACCTCGCCATAGCGGCTCAAAATGATGCCGCCCCGGTCTGGGGCGGCATCTTGACCATATATTCCTAAAGACGAAACAAAGACGGAGCAAGAGCCGTATCATCACGAAAACCCACTCGCGCAAACTGATGTGTCATTGGATATACATCGAATGCACGAGCAACCGGCACTATTGAAAATGGTAATTTATCCCTACTGTTACCCATCGAGGCTTACCGTACGCCTCAAGGTTGCAGCCACATACCTGTGACAAATCAAATCCCACCGAACGATAAACCTTGTTCGTGAGATTTTCGATAGCCGCAGTGAATTGCAGTCTCCCCGAATCCCGCGTCAGAAATGCTCTGACATTATATAACACGTACCCAGGCAGCCGATCCGCCGAATAGTTATCCGGATTATCCCAGACAGCGGATTGAAAATTTCCGTCTATTTGAAACGAAACTCTACCTAGCGATAAGAGCGTTCGTGGGAGGGTATATTTCGCGAGCGCAGATACCGTTTCCTCCGGAGCGTACGCAGTCTGGACATCTGTCGGCACTCCGGCAATTAGCAGCCCTTTGATCTTATTGTGTTCATATCCGGCGTTGAGCATCAACTCAAGATCTGGTATCGGTTTGGAATCGAAGTCCACCTCAGCTCCGTAGAAAGTCGCATTCTGGTTAGTGATGAGGGTCGAATCTCCGAGCCATCGCGACGCCTGGTAGTGATGATAGTCATAATAAAAGGTGGCGGCATTTAATCGCGCACGGCCGTCCCAAAACATCGACTTAATACCGGATTCATATGACACTAGACGCTCAGGACCATATGGAATCTCGCTTGCCGGTAAAGGCGGCCCACCCGCATTGTAATTCCCGGCCTTCATTCCCTGAGTCACTGACCCGTAGATCATCACATTCTTAGTGACATGCCAATTTATGCCAGTCTTCCAGTTGACTAAGTTCTCCTGATTTTTGGCTGAGTACAAAGGTTGCGAAAATCCTGGGAAAGTGATCGCCGGCGAAAAGCACCAATAAAACGGATTACAGTTTGTGGTCGGGTCGACGAAGAGAACTTCGAATCCGTATTGCTTCTGTTCAATGGTATCTCGCAAACCGCCGATCAGAGATACCTTGTCGTTCAACGCAAACTCCTCTTGACCAAACAACGAATAGGAGTTCGTGCGCTCGCTAACGACTCTGGGCTGCGCCCAGTTGTTGACGGGGTAGGAACTGTCCGGCAACGCCCCAATACCGTCGGCGCTGTGGTTGTCGATGTGCAAATAGTACGCACCCCCGACCCATCTTGAGCGGCCGGACGCTCCATTTAAGCGGAACTCTTGCGTAACAGTGTCCTCACGCGAAAGGCCATGCCAATAAAACTGATTTTCCGGCCCCGCTTCTAGATCGAGGCTAAAGTTCTTGTAGAAATTCTTATAGTCCGTGATAGACGTAAATTGGATGTTGCCGAAGTCCGACGAAAACCTCGCAGTCGCACCATAGGATCTAAATTCGTTCGCGTCATTGAAACAATAATCGCAGGACGTCGTCCGCCCGTTAGCGTTAGGGTTTCGATAGCCATAAAAATCCGCACCCGGCACGGGCCTCAGGACCCCCGGGATCGGAGAAAAGGGCCCATGAACGCACGCGTTACCTTGAAGAGCTTGACAGTCCTGACTGGGCGTAGCGTAGATGTCGTTAATCTCCTGCCCAGCTGAATTGAATATTGATACTGTGGGTATGCTCAGATATGGACCCGTTGAGGTGACCGATTGGCTAAAATTGCCGATCAGCAAAAGCCTCGAATTACCACTGAACTTTTTGAGCACCTCGACGCGTGACGCACCCTGATATTTGAGCCCACCTAAATTGCCTCCCGCGCCCGGCAAATGGCTGCTGCTCAGTCCCGGCTGCTCTGCCGCCGGAACAAACGTCTGGCTCGGATACACATTCTTAATGTATCCATCATATTGCTCTGCCAACGTTGCAAAACGAACCGATAACGTATCGCTAAGCGGTCCACTGATCGCAGCTTCAACACGGGTATCGTTGTACGATCCATAATTGACTTTGATATAGCTTTCAAACGTATCGGTCGGCCGATTAGTAATGTATTGCACCAGACCCGCGGTCGCGTTACGTCCAAAGAGTGTTCCTTGTGGTCCCTTCAACACTTCGACACGATTAATGTCGAACGTGCCAAATGACTGCCCCTGCTGCATGGCGACATATGTACCGTCAACATATAGCGCAACCACTGACTCGACATGATCGTTGAAGTCGTTTTGCGTGACGCCACGAATCGTATATTGCGCCATCTGACCACCGTAACTCCCAGAGAGAGAAACGTTAGATACGATTTTGGCTAAGCCAGTACTTGTAAAGATTCCGCGATCTTCGAGCTGACGCCCTTTAAACGCCGCTATCGCAATACCAACATTCTGAATATTCTGTTGTCGCTTTTGCGCGGTGACCACGATAGTTTGCAGCGTGTCGGCATTTTGAGCGAACGTCTCCGTGCCTGTGAACACTAAGGCACAGGCAGCGAGTGCAGCGCTAAGCGCCTTCGATGGGTAAGCCACGTTTATCCCCCTAGTTTAATTTGATAATGCGCGGTTAAATTAATTAACTTCTGATTCGAATGTTTTGAGGATCATAAAACGGTTTAAGCGATGCACGTGCGGGTACACGTTGATTACCAACGAGAATTTCAAACTTCGAGGCACGGAGAGTCTCTTCGGTTACGCCAGCCGGATGTTGAACATATCCGAGACCAACCGCACCTCTTAATGTATGCCCGTACATAGCAGAGGTGATGAACCCAACACGCCCGCCATTCATTAATATCGGCTCGTTGTGATAGAGAAGAAATTCTGGATCTTCGAGAAGAAATTGCACCAACCGCCGGGTTCGGGGAGTGGAGCGCGCCACTATTAGCGGATCTCGTCCTATAAATCCTCCTGGCTTATCCCATGCACAGGTGAACGCGACTCCTGCATCGAGTGGGTTGTCATCAGGCCCGACGTCGTGAGGCCAGTCTCTATATGCTTTCTCAATACGTAACGAATTGAGCGCATGATAGCCACAATGCGTGATCCCAAGATGTCTGCCACCTTCGAGCAACGCATCGTATATATCTAGTGTATACGGCACCGGAATGTACAATTCCCAACCGAGCTCGCCCACAAATGTCAACCGGATCGCATACGCGCTTTGGTATCCGATTTGAACCTCCCGCGAGGTGCCAAATGGGAATCCCTCGTTACTCCAATCGCCTGCGGCGACACTTGACAGTAACTCCCGCGCCCTAGGCCCTTGCACATTGATCATGCTCCAGGCGTCAGACACATCTGTCACTACGCAGTGCGCGTCTGCGCCTATGTGGTCCGAGAGCCACCCTTTGATGTGTGTCGCGGTGAAAGCCGCC
>JAKBDW010000097.1:0-4336 GCA_021834245.1 Pseudomonadota bacterium | reverse complement strand
CGGCGCCGCTGTCGGTGATTCCCTATATCCATAACAGCGCCGACATGGCGCGGCGCGAGAAAACCCGCAGACTCGCCCTTACATCCACATTGGCTGGCCTGATCATCCTTGTCTTGCTCGTGCAGTTCCTTTGGATTCCCTGGGATGTCCTGTGGTTCAAGGGTCTGCGTATCGTTTCAGGAATTGTAGGGGGCTGAAATGCGGCCCACCCCGTCACGCGCACCCATCGCGCGAAACGCGCGATGGCAAGGGTCCAGAAAATTTCCCGGCACAGCGTTTGGCGGCGGACCGGCGGGGAGAGTGGACGGCCTGCCACATCGCGATCAGGAGAATGCGCCATCCTGCGACGATGCTGGATCGATGAGACAGATAGGATTTTTGGAGAATCCCCGGATTTTCGCACCAAGTTGTCCGGAATTTTTGCAATGCGAGGTCGATTATGGAGCGTATTAAACAGGCGTTGGAAAGAGCACGCGAAGAGCGATTAAGGGCTCAGGGCACAGCGCCGCCGGCGTCGCAGTCAGCGCCTTCAGGCATGGCTGCCTCGACTGGCCAGATCCTGTACTCCCGCACCCGCACCGAAGAAGTGCCTGCAGATCTTCTGCGGGAAAAACGAATAATTACTGCGGTCGACTCCGGACCCTTTACCGACGCCTACAGGATACTCCGCACCCAGGTGCTGCAACGCCTGCAGGAGAATCACTGGAACGTACTTGCGATAACTAGCCCTGCTGCCGACGAGGGCAGGACGCTCACGGCTATCAATCTGGCCATCAGTCTTGCCAAAGAGATCGAACATACTGTGTTGCTTGTCGATGCCGACCTGCGTAACCCGAGCATTCACACCTATTTCGGACTTCATCCAGAACTCGGTTTGAGCGATTATCTTACTTCCGATGTTCCACTCGAAGATCTTCTCATTCATCCCTCAGGCATCGGGCGCATTGTGATTCTTCCAGGAGGCAAACCGCTGGATAATTCCTCGGAGATGCTCAACTCGCCGAAGATGTCCCGTCTGGTAGAAGAACTCAAGAGTCGATATCGCACGCGCGTTGTCCTCTTTGACCTGCCACCGCTTCTCACGACTGCGGATGCCCTAGCGTTTTCGCCTTACGTCGATGCGGCTCTCCTGATTATCGAAGAAGGAAAGACCGCTTCCGCCGAAATCAGGCGAGCCGTAGAGCTTCTTGGCAATACGAAGCTGATCGGAACTGTGCTAAATAAATCCCAGTCTGCCAAATCGGATGGCGAGAATTCCGATCACTGGTCGGACCGCATCATCGACTGGCTCAGGGATAACCGCATCGTGGACATGGTGGGAGTCAAGCTGCAGAATTGGAGCCGGAAGCTTGGAAGAAAGACACCCTTGTGACGCGCCCTCCCCGGCCCGGGGAGGTCCCTGCCCTCGGGAATGCACCGGGCGCCGGTCCGGGGGCGATGTACCGAGTCGCCGAAGGAATCCCGAACACGATACACACGGTCATCGATTCCGTTTGCCCCAGGACGACCCAGAATTGTGCAAGGTTGGGCGGGGCCACACGAACCAGGCAGCTTTGAGGCACCAAAGTCATGTATGAGAACTTTTACGGTTTTCACCAGAAACCCTTTTCCCTCCTGCCTGATCCAAGTTTCCTGTTTCCGAGCAAGAAACACCGTATGGCCCTGGTAATGCTTGAGTACAGTCTGACCAATCAGGCGAGCTTCAGCGTCATCACCGGCGGCATCGGCACCGGCAAGACTACGCTCATACGGCAGTTACTGAACCAGCTTGAGAAAAACGTCACCGTAGGCCTGATTTCCAACACGCACCGATCCTTCGGTGAGTTGATGCAATGGGTATTGATGGCCTTCAAACTCGAGTACGCCGGCAAGTCCAAGGTCAGCATGTGCCAGTCTTTTGTCGACTTTCTGATTTCAGAATATGCGCAAAACCGCCGAACCGTGCTCATCATCGACGAGGCCCAGAACATGACACCGGAAACCCTCGAAGAACTGCGCATGTTATCCAATGTAAACGCGGAAAAGGACCTGGTGCTGCAGATATTTCTTGCCGGGCAGGCGAGCTTGCGCGACCTGCTTAGTCGTCCTGACATGGAACAGTTCGCCCAGCGCATCTCGCAGGACTACCATCTGGAACCCTTGAATGCGGAGGAGACACGCGATTACATCCGGCATCGCCTCGCGATCGCTGGAGGCGATCCGCAGTCGTTCACCGACGGTGCGTGTGAATCGGTGTTCCGTCACAGCGGCGGCGTACCGCGGCTTATCAATCTGCTGTGCGACACTGCCTTGGTTTACGGTTACGCAGAAAACACTAAACTGATCCAGGCTGGGCTGGTGGAAGATGTGGCACGTGAGAAACGCCACGGGGGCATATTTCCAGCGCCTGCGCAGTTTGGCATACACGGCTTCGGCAAACACATGCCGGAGGCCGATGCGGCTGATTCTGTTCCGACCACGTCGGGCATTCAGGCACAAACTGGCAAGAAAAAGTGAAGATGGCGATACTCTCTGACACTAGGCCGGGCGGGGTCGCGGCTCAAGTCCGCTTCAAGACTAGCGCACGAACGTCAACGCTGTGGTGAACCGGATCGGCGATGGCACATGCGCAGCAGATCTCGCGCGTGCGGACGTTGTGCGTGGCGACAGACGAGAACATGGGGGATACGCGGATGATCTCGATTAGCCGCTGGAACAGCGCCAGCTTCCCGCATTTTTCCATGACCGTCGCCAAAACCAGATCAATTTCCGGTTGATACCTATGGCAATAATGACGGGCGGCTGACACCTGAGGTGCCAGCTCAGACCGATCGGTGATCTTTCATCGCAAGATGGCATCCTGCATGCGCTCCTGCCTGGACATGGGGATGATTAGTTTGCAATTCCGGGGCTGGATCGTGTATCGGCACCACCCCCTGCAGGCGCAATTGCAGAAGAGCTGCCATAAATGCTGCGTAAATCCCGATTTTCGTAAATTCCATTCAGGGTCCAGAAATGAAATATAGCGTACTTGTCGTCGGCGGCGCCGGCTATATCGGGTCTCACATGGTCAAAGAACTCCTGAATGAGGGCCACGATGTGATTGTCCTGGATAATCTTTCGCGCGGCCACCGTGAACTATTGCCGGGCGGCAAGCTGGTTGAAGGCGATCTCGGCGACTCCGCGCTGCTGCATCAGATATTTACCCAACATTCGATTGACGCGGTTATGCACTTTGCCGCCTTTTCGCTGGTAGGCGAATCGGTGGAACATCCCCTGCTCTATTACCGCAACAATCTCGCACGTACCGTGGAACTTGTCGATTCTATGGTCCAGCATGGCGTCAATCGCTTTATCTTTTCTTCCACCGCAGCAGTATATGGCGAGCCGCTCAAGACCCCGATCTCCGAAAACCACCCCTGTATACCCACCAATCCGTACGGCGCGACCAAGCTGGCGGTTGAACGCATGCTTGAGGATTCCGCCGCGGCGCATGACCTGCGCTTCGTTTCTCTCCGCTATTTCAATGCCGCGGGAGCCGATGCCGGCGGAAAAATTGGCGAGCGCCACCAGCCAGAATCGCACCTGATTCCGTTGGTGCTCCAGGTCGCAACTGGAGAACGCAAGGAAATCCGTATTTATGGCAGTGATTACCCCACGCCCGACGGTACCTGCGTGCGAGACTATGTCCATGTCAGCGATCTTGCGCGCGCCCATCTGCTGGCGTTGGAGGCACTGATGGTCGGCGGTGCGAGTGCTGTCTATAACCTTGGAAACAGCAGAGGCTATTCAGTTCGCGACGTGATAGACGTGGCGAGGCAAGTCACAGGAACCTCGATCCCGACAGTAGTTGCCCCTCGCCGCGCCGGCGATCCCGCCGTGCTGATCGCCGATTCCTCGAAAATACGCGGGGAACTGCGCTGGCAGCCGCATTACGAAAGCCTAGAGGCGATCATCCAGACCGCATGGGCTTGGCACCGAAATGAAGCGGGACGCTAACTCTTGGCCCTTCAAGCTCCAACACCGCAACTTGGTTTCAACTGCCACGTCCGGCTCTAGCGCTTTCTCATTGGTGGTACGGGTTTGCTCCCGAGATACGGGCATCCGCGCCCGTTCAGTCACTACCCAGAGCCACGGCAGGATACCCTTGTGCGGAGCACCTGCGCCGAACCTCGACACGGAGCGCAAACCCGTCGATATCTGGCTAGCTAAACGTTTTTGCTGATATAACAGTCAGCGCCGCTTACAGGTGGGGCTGCGGCGCTTTGAATGTAAGAGAACGGCGCTTCAGTTGGGGCAGCGGCACCAAGGTGCGTCCCGCAATTCTGAGGTAACTATTGTCGCCGATCGTGGCCGC
>JAKBDW010000574.1:0-4343 GCA_021834245.1 Pseudomonadota bacterium | reverse complement strand
TGATCGACTGCCAACGTCTGGTGCAATGGGGTTGGCTTGACGCGCAATCGACGTCAGAACGAAAGCTGTGGCTGGCGCAAGCGTACGCCGGTTTTTCGCGCACCGCGACCGTCGCAGACCGCGCGGATTTAGAGACATTCGTGCAGCAGCAGTCCCACTGGTTGCATGATTATGCGCTTTATTTGGCCTTGCACCGAGAAACGAGCGGTCGCCCCTGGTGGCTGTGGTCGGAGGCGTTGCGCGATCGGGAACCAGGGGCGTTGGCACAGGCGCGGCAGCGTCTTGCACCTCAGATAGAACAGGTGTGCTTCGAGCAGTTCGTGTTTTTCCGTCAGTGGTTGGACTTGCGACGCCATGCGGCCCACAACGGCGTACTGCTTTTTGGAGACATGCCCATCTTCGTGGCGCACGATAGCGCGGACGTATGGACGCATCGGCGCTATTTCTGTTTGGACAGCGACGGGCAGCCGCGTGTTGTTGCCGGCGTACCCCCCGATTACTTTTCTGAAACTGGGCAGCGCTGGGGTAATCCGCTTTACGACTGGGCGGAAATGCAGGCCGACGGGTTTCGCTGGTGGCGCGAGCGAATGCGCACGCAACTGATGTTGTTCGACATTGTGCGTATCGATCATTTTCGAGGCTTCGAGGCGTTCTGGGAGATTCCCGCACATGAGCCCACCGCCGTTGGCGGCCGCTGGGTGGCGGCACCCGGCGATGCCCTGTTCAGCGAATTGCGCGCAGAGTTCGGTCCGCTGCCGCTGGTAGCGGAGGATCTGGGTTTGATTACGCAAGAGGTGCACGCGCTCAGACAGAAATATTCCCTGCCCGGGATGCGTGTGCTGCAGTTTGCCTTCGAGGGCGGCGCAGACAATAGCTATCTGCCACATCACTACGACAGGCATACCGTTGTCTACACCGGCACTCACGACAATGATACGACCGTGTCGTGGTATGAATCGGTCTCGGCAAGGGCGCAATCCTATGTTAGGGATTACCTTGGCCGGCCGACCGATAGCATGCCTTGGCCACTTATCCGTGCGGCGCTGGCGTCGGTGGCGAATCTGGCTATGTTGCCCATGCAGGATGTGCTAGCGCTTGGTGCCGGACACCGCATGAACATGCCCGGCACAAGCAACGGCAACTGGCGCTGGCGCTTCGGTTGGGAGCAGCTGACTACGGATGCCGTGGCGCTGTTGCACCACCTAGTTATTCTCTACGGCAGGGCAGCGCAATGATTGCAGCGGCCGCAAAGTTCCATGATGTAGCGCCGGCAATTGCCAAGCAGCAAATTGACCGTTATTGATTCGCGAAGGACGCTGAGTTACAGCCAGACCATGCAGCCGGTCTCAAAACGGTGAGCGAGCGCAGGGTGGAATGGGAACATGCGTATTCTGTAGAACTGCAGACCGGCCAGCCTTGGACGCAGATCGAGGTGGAATAAGGTTTCGCCCGATGCATCTGTTTCGCCCGGAGTGAAAACATAGCTGTGGCGTGTGACAAACTCGCCATGTTCGGTTTCAGTGCCGACCAGGCACTCCATTAGCACGTCATCGGTACCCAAACCGTTGAGATTGGTAGCGATGCGTATTTTCAGCGCGTTGCCGGACTTGAGTTCCGTCGGCGCTTCGTCAATGCGACGCAATTTGACCTGTGGCCAGGCCAACAAGACGCGCTTTTTCCATTGAGACAAATCCTTTGCCCGGGCGAAATCATTTGCCGCCAGCACGAGGCGCTGCTTCTTCGCGCGTCCATAATAGTTATGGATGTAATCCATCACCATGCGTTCGGCATTGAATCTCGGCAGTAGAGATTTCATCGATGCCTTGGATTTCTTTACCCAACCCTCAGGATATCCTTGACCGTTACGCGTGAAATAAAGCGGTCTAACCTGCCTTTCCAGTATATCCAGCAGTTCCTGCCCCTCCTCACGATCGCGATAGCCTGGTTCGTATTCTGGCCCATGCGGTGTTATCGCCCAGCCGTTCGTGCCGTTGTAACCCTCGCCCCACCAGCCATCGAGCACGCTCAGGTTGATGACGCCATTGATACCGGCCTTCTGGCCAGAGGTGCCACTTGCTTCGAGCGGATGCTCCGGAGTGTTTATCCATACATCGACGCCGGTAACGAGTTTGCGCGCGAGCGCTAGATCGTAGTTCTCGAGCAGTATGATTTTGCCCTCAAATTCCGGGCGACGCGAAAAGTCGTGAATTACCTTGATAAATTGCTGGCTGGGTTTGTCGTTCGGGTGGGCCTTGCCGGCAAAAATTAGCAGAATCGGGTGATTCGGGTCGCCCAGCAGGCGCTCCAGCCGCGGCGGGTCGGAAAAAAGCAGTGTGGCCCGCTTGTAGGTGGCAAAACGTCGGGCAAAACCGATGATGAGTGTATCTGTTTGGCGCGGTGTGAGGTGGGCGGTAAGGCGCTCGATAAGTGCCTGGCTGCAGCCATTGCGGCGCAGCTGAAAGAGCAGGCGGCGTCTCGCTTCCATCATCAGTTCCGCGCGCAGCGATTGTAGTGTGCTCCAGTAGCTGTGGTCCGGAATATCGTCGATACACTCCCAGTATTTTTCATTGAGCAGCTCGTTTCGCCATCCGCTGCCAAAGCGCATATCGAACAGGTTAATCCACTCGCGCGCCAGGAAGGTCGGTACGTGCACGCCGTTGGTAACGTAGCCGATCGGGTTTTCCGCAGCAGGTATCTGTGGCCAGATATAGCCTTCCATGCGTGATGCCACCTGACCGTGGATTCGGCTTACACCGTTATGGTAACGCGACCCGCGCAGGGCAAGCGCAGTCTGGTTGAATCCATCCGGATTGCCAGGACTAAACCCGAGTTCCAGGAAACGGTTCATGCCGATGCCGAGCTCCTTGGCAAAATTTCCGAAATAGCTGCCCATGAGCTCATGACTGAAAATATCGTGCCCTGCGGGTACCGGCGTATGGGTGGTAAACACCGTACCGGACGCAACGAGCTCCAAAGCGCTGTCGAAATCCAGGCCTTGTGTGACGCGCAGCCGACAACGCTCCAGAATCTGGAACGCCGCATGCCCCTCGTTGATATGCCACACCGTCGGTCGTAGCCCGAGTGCGAACAGTGCCCGCACGCCGCCTATCCCGAGAGTGATTTCCTGGTGCATGCGTGTAGTCACATCGCCGCCATAAAGCTGGTACGTGATGGAGCGGTCGGCTTCTTGGTTTTCCGGGAGATCACTGTCAAGCAGGTACAGACTTATGTGGCCGGCCTTCGCTTTCCACACCTTAAGCACAACGCGCCGTCCAGGTAGATCGACGTGCACGTGAATCTCGCCGCCATCTGGATCGATTGCCGGAAGGATCGGCAAGTCAGCAAAGTTGGTGGGGACGAAGTGAGCCACCTGGTTTCCATGCGGATCGATGGTCTGCATGAAATAGCCTTGCCGGTAGAGCAAGCCTACCGCTACGAACGGGACGCCAAGGTCACTTGCTGCCTTGCAATAGTCACCAGCGAGAATTCCCAGTCCGCCCGAGTAGATATTAAAGCTCTCGTGAAAACCGAATTCGGCACAGAAATAGGCAACAATATCCTGTGCCGGATCGAGATAACGCTCTACGCTGGGAACAGAGCGTTCGAGATTGTATGTATCATAGGCAGAAAGAACGCGGTTGTATTCCTCGAGGAAAATCCGGTCTTCGGCCGCCTCGTTAAGTCTTTCTTGCGAAACTCTCCGCAGGAATACCTTCGGGTTGTGTCCGCACCGGCCCCAAAGTTCCGGGTCCAGGCGGTAGAATAATCCGCGCACAGCGCGGTCCCAGCTGTACAATAGATCGCTCGCCAGCTCGCTCAGGCGCGCGAGGCGCGCAGGAATGACAGGCTGAACCTCAAGCAGGAAGCGCGTGCTTTGCATCGGATCTTTTGCAGGTTCTTTCATCGGCTGGAACTCGCGTTGCGGTGCAGCTGCCGCGGCGCGGACCCGCGGGGCTTGGTGGCGATGATCGAAGACTTTGCACGGCGTGTCTCGGGCATGACCGGACTGTTCCGCTGCTGTCAATGAGCTTTGTATGGTACCGAGGGTCGGAGTCGAACCGACACGGTGTCACCACCACCGGATTTTGAGTCCGGCGCGTCTACCAGTTCCGCCACCCCGGCCTAATTTAGAGGGCAGTATAGCGATTCCCGCGCAGCTATAACAAGGTTCATGTTTGTTTCCAGCTGTAACAGTACTGTGCCACCCGCAAGATTTTTTTATATAGAGAAATATGCGTAAGTCTGATTTCAATTTTAATCTGCCGAAGGAGCTCATCGCGCAGGAGCCGCCAGTGGAGCGCGGCACAAGCAGGTTGTTGCAGCTTGATCGGAACAGCGGCGCT
>JAKBDW010000057.1:0-4352 GCA_021834245.1 Pseudomonadota bacterium | reverse complement strand
GATCTGCCTCTCGACAAGTTGGCAGGACAGACCACTGCACCGCTCGGCCCCGTGGATCAGTTGCAACCGCTGCCGACGCCCAGTGCCGCTCCGCCGTCTGACGAGAGTGACCAGAGCCGGTTAAACGACGCCTTGCGCGGACGGGGGAGATGATGATGAGCCACAGCAAGCTTCTCGCCCTGGTCGGAATCCTGGTACTTGCGGCGATTGTTTTGAATGGCACGGTCTATTCCGTGGATCAGCGGGAAAAGGCGATCGTCACGCGCTTCGGTAAAGTGATTCGCTCAAACGACAAGCCGGGACTGCATGTCAAGACGCCGTTTCTGGACACAGTTCACTTTTTTGACGCGCGCATCCTCAATCTCGATACCGAGCCGCAGCAGTTCCTGACGATGGACAAGAAGAATGTCGTCGTCGATTCCTACGTCAAGTGGCGCATTGCCGATGTGCTGAAGTTCTACGTTTCGGTAGGCGGCAGCGAGCTCGAAGCGAGCGAACGTCTGTCGCAAGTGGTGAACAGCGGGTTGCGCAATCAGTTCGGAAAACGCACCATTAACGAAGTCATCTCCGGTGACCGTAGCCAGATTATGGGCACTGTCACGGCAGAGGCGGACAAAGAGGCCGCCGATTACGGCATTCAGGTGGTTGATGTACGCGTTGAGCGTGTGGAGCTGCCAGATACCGTCAGCAACTCGGTGTTCGAGCGCATGCGTGCAGAGCGCACGCGCAAGGCGAAGCAGGCGCGCGCGGAAGGTGCCGAACAGTCCGAAATTATCCGCGCCAATGCCGACCGTCAGCGCGAAATTCTGCTGGCCGATGCCTACCGCGATGCCCAGCGCATACGCGGCGAGGGTGACGCGAAGGCGTCTGCAGTCTACGCGCGGGCCTATCGTCTCAATCCGCAATTCTATGCGTTCTATCGGAGCCTGCACGCATACAGGGAGAGCTTCAAGAACAAAAATGACCTCATGCTCCTGGGCCCGAATTCGGATTTCTTCAAATACCTAAAGAATCCGCGCCAGTGACCCGCAGCGTACGCAACGAGAGGTGCTGGGGGAGGTGCCAGCTATGCTGATCAGATGGCATGATCTGGCTGTGGCGTTCGCCCTGCTGCTGGTGCTGGAGGGCGTATTGCCTTTCCTCAGTCCTGATCGCGTGCGCAGAGTAATGCATGTCATCGATCAGATGAGTGACCAGCAGGTGCGCTTCGCAGGCATCACCAGCATGTTGCTGGGGCTGGTATTGCTGTATATCGTTAACCGTTGATTGTTACCCGGAACCCAATCTCAGGCCGTGCATGATGTCGGATAAAGACCGCTGGCTGCTGCCGGAAGGAATAGAGGAAATACTGCCCGCGGAAGCGCTGCGTCTGGAGGCGATGCGTCGTCGCCTGCTGGATCTTTTCTTCGGATGCGGCTACGAACTTGTCATGCCGCCCATGATCGAGTACCTCGAATCGCTGCTGACCGGCACCGGTCGCGACCTCGACCTGCAGACCTTCAAGCTCACCGACCAGCTGAGCGGGCGCATGATGGGAGTACGCGCCGACATGACGCCTCAGGCGGCGCGAATAGACGCGCATTTTCTCAAGCGCGAAGTGCCGGTGCGGCTTTGCTATGTAGGTACCGTGCTGCATACGCGTCCCGATGAATTTGCCGGATCGCGCGAACTGTTGCAGGTCGGCGCAGAACTCTTCGGGCATCCGGGACCGGAAAGCGACATTGAAATTATCGGTTTGATGCTAACGGCGCTCCAGTCAGTGGGTCTCGAACAAGTTCACATGGATCTCGGACATGTCGGTGTTTTCCGCGAACTCGCCAGCGCCGCGCGTCTCAGTGCCGAGCTGGAAAGCGACCTGTTTGACGCTTTGCAGCGCAAATCCGCGCCGGAAATTGTGTCCCTGCTTGGGCAAAGTGACATCACGGCGGAAATGCGCAGCAACCTCGTCGCGCTCGTCGAATTAAATGGTGGCGAGGAAGTATTCGCGCAGGCACGCGCGCAGTTTGGCGGTGCACCGGCCGCAGTTCGCCAGGCGCTGGATACACTGCAGGTGGTTGCTGACGCGACGCGCGTTGCCCACCCGGCACTGCCGCTATATTTCGATCTTGCAGAGCTGCGCGGCTATCAGTATTACACGGGTGTGGTCTTCTCCGCCTTTGTTCCGGGTCAGGGTCATGCCGTGGCACAGGGTGGGCGCTATGACGGGATTGGCCGCGCATTCGGCCGCGCACGCTCCGCCACCGGATTCAGCGCTGATTTGCGGTTGTTGCTTAAACTGGCGTCGAATGCCGGGAGTGCCGTGGCGCCGGGAATTCTGGCCCCGTACGGGCAGGCAGCAGCCCTACAGGAACGCATTCGTGCACTACGTGCGGCAGGCGAGCGTGTGGTAGTGTGCCTGCCCGGAACGAACACGCGCGCAGCCGACGTCGGATGCAATCGTGAGCTCGTGGAACGCAACGGTGCATGGACAGTCGTTAAAGTCTGAAATCCGCAATCAACCTTCAACCAAACAAAGTCAGGCAATATGGGTAAGAACGTCGTGATTATCGGCGCCCAGTGGGGCGACGAGGGCAAGGGCAAGATCGTCGATCTGCTCACCGACCGGGCACACGCGGTGGCGCGCTTCCAGGGCGGGCACAATGCGGGTCACACGCTTGTTATTGGGGGAAAGAAGACAGTTCTGCATCTCATTCCATCCGGCATCTTGCGTCAGGGCGTTAACTGCCTCATCGGAAACGGCGTGGTGCTCTCGCCTCAGGCGCTGTTCGAGGAAGTCGATGAGCTTGAGAAAAGCGGTGTGCCGGTGCGCGAACGACTGCGCGTGAGCGAGGCATGTCCGCTCATTCTGCGACATCACGTGGCGCTGGATGCGGCGCGCGAGAAAGCACGTGGTAAAGCGGCCATCGGCACGACCGGCCGCGGCATCGGTCCGGCCTACGAAGACAAGGTATCGCGCCGCGGCCTGCGCGTGGCCGACCTATTCGATGCCAAGACCTTCGCTGCCAAGCTTGAAGCGGTGATGGACTACCACAACTTTGCGCTTGAACAATACTTCAAGTGCGAACGCGTCGATTACGCACAAACACTGGATGAAAGCCTCAAACATGCGGAACGCCTGCGTCCCTTAGTTGCCGATATTCCGGATATGCTCGACCGCTTCAGGAAAGAGGGCAAATCGGTGCTGTTCGAAGGCGCCCAGGGTACTTTGCTCGACATCGACCATGGCACCTATCCGTTCGTGACGTCTTCCAATACCAGTGCCGGCGCTGCCAGTTCCGGAACGGGCGTCGGACCGCTGTGTCTCGACTACGTGCTCGGCATAACCAAGGCCTACACCACGCGCGTTGGGGCGGGACCGTTTCCCACGGAGCTGTTTGACGCCGCAGGCGACCGTCTTGGCGAACGCGGCCATGAATTCGGCGCGACCACGGGACGCAAGCGCCGCTGTGGCTGGTTCGACGCGGCGGCCATGCGCCGTGCGCAACAGATTAACGGATTCAGCGGTCTATGCATCACCAAGCTCGACGTGCTCGACGGTTTTGAAACAATTCGTGTTGCCATCGGCTATCGCTGCAATGGTGAAAAACTCCTCACCTCGCCAGCCGGTGCCGATGCACTGGCGCAGTGCGAACCGATCTACGAGGAGCTGCCGGGATGGAAGGAGTCGACCCTTGGCATCCGCAGTTTGGACAAACTGCCGGCGAATGCGCGCGCTTATCTCAAGCGTATCGAGGAATTGGTCGGCGCGCCGGTAGACATCATCTCGACCGGCGCCGAGCGCGATGACACAATCGTGCTGCGGCATCCGTTCAACTGAAACGAACCTGAACCGCTAGCAAGCAAGCCGCGCGGCCGAGGACCGTCCGCGCGATTCCCCATCCGCTCGAACTGCTGCTAGCCAAGCGAATAACGGGCACTGCATTTTGCCGAAGAACAGGCGGGGTAGGCGGCGCCGTCGCTTTGCGCGCCAAATTGCTTGTCCATGACCAAAAAATTGACGGCCTTGCCGTTGACGGTCAAGCAGCGTGAGTCGTGTAGCGGAAAAGCGGGTCGTTTGTCGAGGCGCAGCGCGCGCGGATTGCTGAACCGTACCAGCAGGTGCGCGCGCGTGACGCCGAGTTCGTCACAGACAAGTACCCGCGCGCTGCACACCTGGCGATGATCAGGCCGCTTCGTGATGGACAGCGCGAAGCAGGCTCCTGCGCACAAACCATTTGCGCAATTCCTCTAGAACCAACATGCCTGCGGCGAAAGGCACAAGGAACAGCCACGCATCGCTACCGATGGGTGCTGTGGCGAGAAGATAGTTTCCCCATGGCGTGTAGTTAATCAGCACTAGGACCGCGATTTCC
>JAKBDW010000416.1:0-4363 GCA_021834245.1 Pseudomonadota bacterium | reverse complement strand
TACCCAGCGCGCTCGTAGCACACGCTGCTATAGGACAGCATGTAGCCCATGATCATGCGCTTGCCGAAACCCATCGGGGAATTCGTGACGTGCTCACCGGAGAGATTGCGGAAGATGCCGTCGACGCGTTCCGCCAGGAACTTTGCCCGGCTGCCGAGTAGTGTCTCCAGGGTGGCGCGGACGGTTGATTCTTCAAACTCTGGCGTGGTTTTTTCGATGATCGACTTGTTCCATTCGTCGCGGCGTTTCTGGGGCATGCAGTCCAGGACGTCAGTAAGCGCCAAAGTTTGCGACCAGAAGTCGGCGTTTAGCTGGGCGATCGCGCCTTCCTTGCGGAATATCCGTTCCGCAGAAAGCGATGAGTAGCCGCCACGGGCTTTATTTCCCTCGACGAAATAATAGACAACGTTGCCGAGGTCGCCATCGAACAGGCCGACGACTTGCTCTATCTTGGCGCGCATCTGGCGATACTGGCCGATCAGCCCGTCGATCATGTCCGTGCGTGACGGAGCGAAGAATTCGCCCGTGTCGATGCCGTCGATTTCGATCATGGCGCCCATATCAAATCAACCTCATCTGCCCGCAAACCGGCAGCCTCTGTGGATTGATCGTCACACCTGTTACCGAACACTTCCGCTTTGGCGCCTTCTCGATCCGCCCGGCTGCCCTCATCTCGTTGCACCTGGCTGATAAAGTCGAGTTCCGTATACCCGTCAGTTCCTCCAATTCCGTCAGCGAGTAGTCCCGACCTGCGCGCATGACCGAGAGGATCGTGGCGTACTGGCCGCTGGCGAGATTGCGCACGACATGATCGTGGTAGCAGGCGATACTCGTTTCGGCCGCGGCGGTGCGCATCAGAACGCCAACCTAGCCGGCGTAGCAGTCCCGGCCGAACGGCTGAATGCGTCCGTCGCTCGCCAGTCGGAGGTGTTCTTGCAGGAGTCACAGACGCGAATAGCTCGGCGATCCGGCGAACGGAATTCCTTTTCGCATCTGAGGCAAGGAATGACCGCAGAGTAGCCACCGCGAGACTTCTGAATCTTGGCCGGCGCAACAGCGACTTTGTGGTTCAGTAAGACGCTGAGCCGATACCAGCAGCAACCTATGGACCGGCCGAGGCGTTTGGCTAAGTCCTTGTGTGGGACAAGTGGAACTTGAGTCCGACCAGCGAGCAAGATGGCGTCTTCGGCGGGAGTCCAGGATTTACCGCGACCGCGAGTCATTTCAAATCCCTCCAAAGTATCCAGCAAGCGGCAATGAAGCCGGCGTTGACGTCCTCCCCGGCATGAATGCCGGGGATTCCTACTGCGCTCAGGCGTGGCATTGAGCCGCCTCCTGAGTCGCTTCGGTGGGTTCCTGCTTCACGGAACGGCCTGACTGCGCCAATTCTCCACAGGCTAACACGGCATGCCCTGCCGCTAAAACGTTGATAGCGCCGACCAGATCGGCGTTATTCTCATAGCCGCAATCCATGCACGCGAACTTGGCTTGTGTCGGGCGATTATCTGCCGACACATGGCCGCAGGCCGGACACGTCCGGCTGGTGTTGCGTGCGGGAACTGCCAGCACGTCGCCGCCCAGCCATGCCTGCTTGTATTCCAGTTGCCGCCTGAACTCGAACCATCCTTGATCGAGGATGGACTTATTCAGGCCAGATTTGGCCTTGACGTTACGCCCTGGCGTATCGCTGCTGCCTGCTGCGGACTTGGACATGTTCCGTACCTGCAAGTCCTCGATGCACACAATCGCGTGGTTTTTGCTGATTGTGGTCGTGGTCTTGTGCAGGAAATCCTTGCGGACATTGGCGATGCGGGTGTGAATCTTCTGGACGCGGGCTTTCGCCTTTTTCCAGTTGCTGCTGAACTTCGTCTTGCGAGACATGGCACGCTGGTAGCGTGCAAGCTTTTGCTGGTGCTTCCTGAAGGTGTTGAGCGGTTCAATGTGGCTACCATCGGACAGCGTAGCAAAGCGGGTGATGCCCACGTCAATGCCGACGATACTGGTGGCCGGATGCACCGATTGCTCTACCTCGCGTTCGGTCTGGATCGACACAAACCACTTGCCGCCGTTGGCCGACACGGTGATGTTCTTGGCTACACCGAGAATATCCCGGCTGTTGCGATAGCGAATCCAGCCGAGTTTAGGCAGGAAGACGCGGCTGTTAGCCTGGTCGATCTTGAATTGTTTTTGGTCTGGATAGCGGAAGCTGTCGCCCATGCCTTTTTTCTTGAACCGTGGGAAATCCGCACGTTTGGCAAAGAAATTTTTGTAGGCACGTTCAAGGTCTTTGAGTGCGTGCTGCAAGGGATGTACCGGGGCATCTGACAGCCATCCCGTTTCGGGGCTGTTACGCCAGCCAGTGAGCAATTTGGCCATGGCGACATAGCCGATGAATTTTTCGCCAGCCTCGTGATTTTCCTTTTGGATCGCCAGCGCCTTGTTGAATACAAAACGGCATGACCCAGCGAAGCGACGCATGGAGCGGGCTTGTTCACCATTGGGCTGCAACTCGAATTTGAATGCTTGCAAGCGTTTCATGGCTGAATTATACTTGGTCTATGGAAAATAACAACGAAATTCGACATGGCAGGCATTGTATTTTCAAGATGCACGTCCATTTGGTCTTTGTGGCGAAATATCGCCGCAAGGTATTTGACGGCGATGCCATAGACCGGATGCGCCGGATGTTCGGCAAGGTGTGCGAAGACATGGAAGCGTCCCTTGTGGAAATGGACGGGGAAGACAACCATGTGCATCTGCTGGTGGAGTATCCGCCCAAGCTGGCGGTGTCTGTTTTGGTGAATAGCCTGAAAGGTGTGTCCAGCCGGTTGTTGCGCAAGGAAAGGCCGGACTTGCGGAAACGGTATTGGAAGAATGTTTTGTGGTCGCCATCGTATTTTGCTGGCTCTTGTGGTGGTGCGCCGATTGGAATAATTAAGCAGTACATTGAACAGCAGGAAACGCCTCACTAGGAAACAACCCAAAGGCAAGGATGCCTACGGCATCCGCGCTATCCTTCCTCCCCCTGAACGGGGAGGTTTGCCGCGCATCCCGATCATTCCCACCGCACGCGATGCGCCATTTCTATGGCTTACGAAATAATTGCATGGGAAACAGACTCCATACTCAGTATCTTCACCGCACGCTCTACAAACGTATTTCGCAGAGGCGGTCATACTGTAGCTTTCTGTTTCTTGGTGGAACGAAGAAAGACACTTGGACACAGAACGGCACGACTCAGCCCGAGAACGGAAGCCCATGCGTTTGCGTTTTCCGGCGTGATGCGCCTGCGCCCGTTCTCGATGTGAGTAATGGTCGCGTCACTGACCCCGAGCATCCCCGCCAACTGGCCTTGTGTGAGACCGTTGGCGGATCGGTATTCTTTGAGTGGGTTTGTCATGATACTACACATGGTAGCACATCCACAGATGAATGCAATCCCCTGTTGCACATCTCGTCCGACACATAACTATAGTTGCGTCATGCAGCCCAAATGGAAGCGCTGGTGCGCATTCGCTAAGCAAGCAAAGGCGGCCTTAAAGGCTTCCGGGGGCAATGCAACTGATATAGAGATAGCCGAGGCAGTATCTGAGCTACTTGAGGCGGATGGCGAGGCGCCGGTTCAGCGCGCTCTGGTTAATGCGTGGCTAAATGGTGGCCGCGTGCCGTCCCTGGCTGAGTTCTTGGCGCTGTGCGAGGTTCTGGGGATCTCACAGAATCAGCCGCTCTTCGGAAGTGAGTTCTTCCAGCATAAGAGTAAGCAAATCGGGAAGGTTCGCCAGCTACCGATCATGGAAAGAGAAGACCCGGACATAGCTAAAGTGGTATCGCTTATGAAAGACACTGACGCCAAGGGGCGCGCAATGGCCCTCTCGGCGGTAATGGTGGCACTTCATGGGTATGTGAAGCCTACTAGCAAACTCGCAGTAGTAATTTCCATCGCGGACTATCTCGGTCGAATCGTAACCGATTGCATTCCCCCTTTCAATTAAACGTTAGTAATAGACGCGTTGCGATGTATTGACGCCATAGTGGCGCTTTAGCAGTTTTAGCCTCTCCCCTCTTCTTTGAATCCATGCCGCCCGAACGCGGCTTTTTTTCGCCCAAAATTTATTTTGTTTTGCTGCTTGCGGCAGCGCGCTACATAGTGTAGTATCCAATCTAGCTCAACACACCGAGCTACCCGCAGCAACCGCCCTGGCGACGAGTGCGAGCCGAGCAAGAGGGCAGAGACCGGGAGACTCACCGGGGTTGCGCAGGCGCAAAGCACAGGCTTAGGCCATCGCAGAGCGCAGGCAGCGGGGGACTTGCAAAAAGGTTACTGGCTACCAACCGAAAGCCAGCGAAGCCTGACCCTGCGTAG
>JAKBDW010000394.1:0-4367 GCA_021834245.1 Pseudomonadota bacterium | reverse complement strand
GATCTCATAGCATTGACCTGAGCAATCGCGCTTTCCAGAGGCGGCTTCAACTCGGGATAGCGGGTCGCGTGCTGGCGCAGCAGCCCGACCACTCCCTGCAGGTTGTTCTTAATGCGATGGTGAACTTCGCGAACCAAGTTATCGCGTTGCTGCTTTTCCGCGACCGCACGACCCTGTTCTGACAAGTGCACGCAAGTGACGTCCGCGAGGAGACTGGCAAAACAACATACTTCACCAGCCGCGTCAAAAATCGGAAAATTGCGGGCCGATAGCCATCGAAACGACTCGTCTGGCAAAAGAATTCGGAATTCCAGAGAAGCGGGGTTTCCTTCGGCCACCTTGTCAAAAAACTGACCAGCATTAAGACGATCATCTGGGTGTATGTAGCGCACAAGCTCGCTGGCGTCCTCATAAAGTCTTGCCCTCGGGCGATTCCATACGGTTTCGTATGATGGACTCACGTAGACGATACGTTTCTGCCGCACATCCCAGGCAAGGAAAACGTCGCGTATGCGCTCGGCAAGCTGATGAAATAGCGCATCGCTCTGCGCGCCGGATACAAAAACATCGTTGCGCGTAGAGGTCACAGGGTGACTGGCGGCTTGGCTATGATCTATCGCATGATCCGCCGGACTTGCGCCGTGCTTGAAATGTTCATCAAAATTTTGACGCAACAGCGTACCAAGGCAACGGATTTCGTTCAGAAGAGGTGACGTTCCGATTGCGGCGACTTGCGAAGTCACAGCCGGCGTTGCAATCGTAGCCTCGGCAACGACTATTGCAGTGCGAATGGAGGCGGGATCCGAAGCCACTAGCGGCGCGGCGTCTACGCCCCGCCCCGGAACTTCCGCGCCGCGCGTGGAAACATCAACCTTCTGCTCTTCTGCCGCGATACGTGGATTATTTTCCGACACAATACGCACGCGAAGCGGGCGCAAGCCCTCCTTTTGAAGTGTCTCAAAGATTCCTTGGGCGTCTTCCTCAGAATCCGGCACGACAAGGATATTCAAGGTAGTTGCCACGGCACCCTCCTGCGTTGAGCAACCTTGTGTCGAAGTTCTTAAGCGGATTTCCCATCATCGTCTATTGACTAAGACACGATGCCGAATATCTTCGCCGACCAATGTGTGAAAGCGATCCGCGCCGCCGCGCCCGGAATTCCCAAAGTACGCATGTTTTGCGGAAGACATGCCCGGCACTGCCTCAGCTGCGATAAATGGCGCAGCTACATAAAAATAACCAGGACGCCCACGGCCGTCATATCTGACTTGTCACCCGGCCCTGCTTGCCAGCAATCGCGCAGACCGGCATCGACGCTGCATTGTGCGCGCAACCCAGCCGGCCGCGGGCATCCACCAGAATTACTCCCCCCTCGGCCCCTGTTGCGCGCTCAAGTGCCGCAACAGCCCGCTTGGCCGCCAAGCGTGGATGGATATTCTTATGCAGGAGATCGACCGCGGTCTTGCCTAGGACAACACGAATGATCGCCTCACCCACTCCGGTACAGGACGCCGCCCCAAGTGCGTCGGCAAACGTCCCACAGCCGATCAATGGTGAATCGCCAACGCGGCCAGGCCGTTTGCCAAACATGCCCCCGGTAGATGTTGCAGCCGCAACTCTGCCGTCAACGTCCGCCGCAACCGCCCCGACGGTACCTTGCGCCCGCTGCCAACGCCGCAGCTCGCGCGCCACAACCAGTGACCGTTCACTACAGCGCGGCATTCCGATCTGCCTCGCATACTTCATTGCGCCGGCGCCAACTAGCAGTACGTGACGGCCTTCTTCCAGAACGTGGCGTGCCAGTATCACGGGATTCTTGATGCGGCCAATGGCAGCAACCGCACCGGCACGCAAAGTGTCCCCGTCCATGATAGCCGCATCCATCTCTACGCGGCCATCACTGTTGAGGACCGACCCAGTCCCGGCATTGAACAAAGGATTATTTTCAAGATTTGTCACTGCAATTTGCACAGCATCCAGCGCCGACCCACCGCGGCTCAAGATGTCCCATGCTGCGGCGGCAGCATCGGCACAACCTGCCAATACCTGCCCGGAACGGCGCAATTTGCGGCCAGCACCACCATGCACTAGCACTGTCGGAAGCCGGTTCTTCATGCTTGGACAAATTCTAAGGCGGTTGACGGATTGCGTAGCGCTCTTCGTTCCATTCGCTTCATGCCCGACCTTGATAACACCGTGATCCTTGCAAATCGGGAGGTCAACAGCCTTTACTGCGTTGCGCGCCGTAGCAAGACACGAGAAGGCGGACCAACCTGAATTGCATTTCCATTATCCGTCAAGTGACATCTCCATGCGCATCCCTGAAGGAACTGCGACAATTGAGCATCTGCATATGGCAAATGCCAAGTATACGTATGTCGCAACTCATCGCCAGAGCCGACGGTCACGAGTGCAATCCACCACTCGCCATATACGTCGCGAGTCCGATCCGCAAAACCGCAATTTGAAGCGAGCTGCGGCAGTTACACGTAACCAAGCGAAATTGAGCCGTGCCGCAGGCTGGGTACCACGCCGACGTACGGTTTTGTCTTTACGCTGGTCAGCGCCGCAATTTGTGCTTTAATTGAATTTAGCAGCCCCGTTTCGCCGGAACCCGCCAATGATTTGCTGCATGGGTGTTGGTGGGCATATTCATAACGATTATCCGGAGGTTACCAGATGAAAATGTTGCCGCTGCAGATGGTCATCATTGATTTGGAAAACGGACAACGCGGCGTATTTATCGGGCGACCCCTGGTCGTCGCGGAATCGGATGATGATGACTGCCAGGTAGAAAACGTGTGGTTTACCAATATCCAGGAAATACCAGACACGGCGACATTGGAGCAACTGGCAAAAATGACATTGGAGC
Organism: Pseudomonadota bacterium; assembly: GCA_021834245.1. GTDB lineage: Bacteria > Pseudomonadota > Gammaproteobacteria > Acidiferrobacterales > UBA6901 > JAJXUF01. The sequence goes on along the minus strand of JAKBDW010000394.1, from coordinate 1,495 downwards.
AGGTGCAACCATCAACAAGTAGACTGCTCCAATAGCTCGGAGAAACCGCGGGCCATTACTCTTTCGCCAAAGCCGGGCCACGACCACAGGCGCACGCTCGGTCGCATCGTGCCGCCTCAAGTCTGGCGCCGCTGGTTTGTAGCATCGAGCCTCCAGAATGATCGCACGTCGCGAAGCTGCGACAGGGAGCACTGTCATCGGGTATGCTGCCATCGGGTATGCTGCGCAAATGCGTCGCGGCGTCAATCCATGCGCAACTCGATGACCGTTTGAAAGCCCGACTTACAGATGAAGATCAACTCTGGTTGCGCATGTGATCGGCAATCCGGAAGAAAGCGCCTGCCAACTCGCTGCGCAGTGGCTCGACAATCCCTACGTCGGCCATCGCCTGGTACATACATTCCAGCCACTGATCGCGCTCGGCATCGCCAATCGCGAAGGGCAAATGGCGCGCGCGCAACAGCGGGTGACCGTAGTGCTCCACATAAAGCGGAGGTCCGCCGAGCCAGCCCGAAAGGAACATGAAAAGCTTCTCGCGCGACTGGGCAAGTTCAGGCGGATGCAGCCGACGCACAGCGTATGCTTCCGGTAACTCGTCCATTAAATCGTAGAATCGATCAACCAGAGCGCGCAGGACTTCTGCACCGCCGAGGCGCTGGTAGTGAGGATTGGAGCTCTCTTCGCCTGCCATTGTAATTCGCCGTTGCAACTTCGAATTTGGCGAATCGTAACACGCCGATAATTGGCGGTGCAGCGCAGATCTTATCGGCCGGCGGTGGCAGTACGGCCTCGCATAGGCGGTCCGGGGTGCATCTATATCGGGCCAATTTGCAACGCTGGCATGACCACACGGATCAACACATCGACAAATATCTGGCATATGCGAGAACGTGTCGAACAGCGTGAAATATCGCGTTATGCAGCATTTATCAAGGCCCGGCTAACTGACATATCGCAAGGGCAGCCTGGAACACCGCCAGGGGGAGAAACTAATCAATCTCAGTCGGTTATCGCCTGCCACTCTTTTCGCTTTGCAGCGTTCTATTGCCGAGATTAACCGTCAGGCTGCACAAGTTCTCGGCGCAAAACTATCAATTGCGGGTGGGCAGAAATGCCGAGACGTACATGGACACCAAGTACGCGCGCAACAATTATTTCAATGGGGCCGTGGTCGAACAATGTCGCAACGGGAGTGCTGGGGTCGACTTCTGGCCCAGGGAGTATCCGCAGCACCTGCCCAGGTCGTCGCGAAAGTATCAGCATGGAGCCCTCCTTATCCGCCGTGCTTCTTATCGCTGGATGGCACTAACAGATCCCCAAGACTGACAGCATCGGGCTCAAGCAATTCACAAAGGGAAACGCCGAATGCACTGGCAATCTTATCCAGATTATCTAGACCAACATTCAGTTCCGCACGCTCCACATGACCAATGTAATTACGATGCAGTCCGCTTGCAGCGGCCAGGGCTTCTTGCGACCAGCCGCGTCCGGCACG
>JAKBDW010000146.1:0-4369 GCA_021834245.1 Pseudomonadota bacterium | reverse complement strand
GGCGCTGACAGAATGGTTTACCGCATTTTCGTCAAGGGTCCGACCCAGTGCATCGACCTCGTGGTGCCGACGTCCAAGTTCAACGGGGGGGGGAACCTCTACTACGCGCAAGCTGGCTCGGAATATTTGGCAAAGCCTACGTTTGCCATGGTCAAGTAACCAAACCAACGAGGAATCAAAATGTCTGTACTTCTCGCAATGATTCTGGCTCATATCTGGATCACCGTGATCAGCGGGATCACGCTCTTCGCCGCAATTTTTCTTGCTTGGACCAAGTATACGAAATCGCTGTATGGCAAAGACTTCTGGGTCGTATTCCCCCTTGTAGGAAAGATGAGCGGGTGGCAGAAGATGACCGAAGGCACGGGCGCGCATCGCCCCGAGGTACGCCCGGATGCCACCTATGTTGACCGTACCCTCGTCGTCCCCGCCGAGAAAGCCTTGTTTGATTATTATGAAGATGGGCTGCCAAAGACCGGGAGTACATCGTTCTTGAACGCTCGCGAATACCTGAAAATTTCCAATCAGAACGGTCGCAAGCCGATGTCGATGATGCTCTGGGGCATCTTGGGTGTGCTAACGGTGGCCGAAGCGGTTGGTACTGGTCTCCTGCTCGCGCCGCTGCTCTCAAACGACATCACCCCCGCATTCGCCATGGCCACTGGCACGATCATCGCCTTGGTGATCGCCATCATCGCCGTGGGCATCACGCACGGCGCCGGCGAAGATTTGTTCTGCAACACCTTGCTGGCCAAGGTACGCAACAACTACCGTCAAAATGGTGGCTTCCGCAAAATAGATGGAAGCAAATTCGGCGATTTTGTGCAGACCGTCGGGCCGGAAGACGATCAAACCAAGGACGCAGATCTCGAACCTGCCGCACGATTAGCCGCTCGCATTGGCGCGACCGATATGTCGTCAATGTCTCCCAAGCGCATGAAGTTGATCATAGCCATTGCCTTCATCGTCTTATTCGGTGCATTCACCACCGGCTATCGCCACTATCTCTTCAACAAGCAGAATGATGCCGCCTCGTCTGACACGAGTATTCCCGGCGACGCAGGCGCTTCTGCGAACTTCCAGTCGATGTTCTCCGGTTCTGGGAGCTCGGCCCTGCCAGACGCGGTTTCCAGCGCTGCACAGAGGTCAGAGCAACGCGCGCAAAAAGCGATCAAGTCCGACACGAGCGTCGCCAACGATTGGGGCATCCTCATCCTCGCTTTGATCTATGTCTTCACACAATTGATGGGGCTACTCACTGGCTACAAATACTCGTTCTTCCACAAGGATGGCGAAAAGGCTTATGAAAAAACGAGGGGGGAACTCGGCTATGATGATTTTCTGCGCCACGCCATCCGTCCGGTCGCTCAGCGCGCCCAAATGCGTCTTGGCCAGTTGCGCGCCCATCTGTCACTTGCGAACCCAGGCTATCGCGATAATATGCATCCATTCGACTTCATGACTGCGTATATCGAATCAGCAGCCGAAGATGAACGCAAAGCCGTGGCCAAAATCGCGGCCAAGGAAGGTGCAGCGACGACTATCGTTTCCATTTCTTCAGCCACACCCACCATTGCGCCAGCGCCTACTCCTGCACTCAATGTTGAGGTCCCGACTTCACCGCAAGCGGCGGCTGCCGCATCCAGAAATTTTGACATAGATGCCATCGCAGCCAACCTCCTTGCCATCGAAGACCCCGATCAGCGTCGAACTGCCATGGTGGACGCCATTCGCAAGAATGGGATGAAAAAGGAACAGCAAACCGCACTGATGGCATCGATTCAACGCCTCAGATCCGAACGCGAACCCGAGATCGATCCCGATCTGTTCAAAGTCCTGGAAGGCTGACCCCATGCTGGGAAAACGTATCTACCCGATCTTTGTCGGAATGTTCGTTTCTGTAGCCCTGGCTGGTTCCGCACAGGCTGGCCTGGTCAACGATGTGCCAAGTTGCTATGCGGCTACGCATATCGTCCCGGACCCGCACCCCTACGACCGGATGGTCTACATTCTGCTCGACCAAACCATGTTGCTCGACCCGCAGTTGCAACAGTCCGTGGCGAATAACACTATGCGCCTGCTCACGCCCGGAACCAAGTTCGTCATTGCCGAGTTCTCGGCCTATTCGCAGGGTCGCTACCTGGACGTTCTACACACCGGGATCATCGAGAAACCGCTGGCCCAAGGCCGTGTGAACGAGACACCGATGAAGGCCGCCGCACGCCTCGCGCAATGTATCGACATGCAAAAGAATTTCGCCACGAAGATGGTCGTGACCACACTGGCACAGGTGTTCAAGGCGAGCACGTTTTCACTCGACCAATCGGACATCATGCAGGCGCTCAAAACCGTCTCGCCCGCCATCGCTCAAGACCCTGCTACACAAAAGATCGTGTTCGTTATCACCGATGCGCTGGAAAATTCATCCGTAAGCAGCTTCTATGCGCACGGCACCGTCCGTCTGGTAAATCCCAAAGCTGAACTCACGAAGGCCAAGGCAGCAGGCATGCTTGGTGACTTTGGTGGCGCCAGAGTCTACTTGCTCGGTGCCGCGCTGATGCCCCCCCCTGACAAGGGCACCAAGGCTCAGCGCGATGGCTACCGAGACGCCCGCGTCTTGCACTCCTTGTCCGCGTTTTGGCATGATTACTTCAAAGCATCCAACGCTAATCTGGTCGAATTTGGTGAGCCCGCTCTTGTCGAACCAACCAGCTTTCAATGATCGTGTGTCATTGACCTGAAAAGCAGGAATGAAGGAGGAAACTTAGCCGAGCAATTGATCCACTCGAAAGTTAGGATGTTCAGGGAAGGGCACCGTCAGCCTTAACGAAATAAATCCGCGAAAAGGGGGAAACCATGGCAACTCGTATCCCGATGAAGCACAAAGAAACTGGCATTATGAAGGACGGTTTTTACGGGTTTTCTTGGACTACGCTCTTCTTTGGTTTTTTCCCCGCGCTTTTTCGCGGCGACTTTATTACGTTTATCGGTGGCTTTGTTATTTCCATAATCATCGGCTTGGTTACGCTCGGCATCGGTGCTTTTTTTATAGGCCTAATCTGGGCCTTCATGTACAACAAATACTACACGCGAAAACTTCTTGAGCGCGGCTACGTACTTGCTGGAAGCGAAGGTGACAATGCACTCGCTGCATCCGCTCTAGGCATGCTTGCTCCATCAGTTACTGCCTCATAACTTGGTTTGAAATCTCTAGTAATCAGTCATGCCGCTGTTGATGGGTAGGTCGGGCTTTACCCGACTGTCGGCCTGAAGGCCGACCTACATTTGCCACCCATCGTTGCATCCATCGATTCTTCGATGACTCACTACTAGGATAAATTCAGTTACCCTGTGATGGTACGTCTACTGCACTCGTCTTCCCGCAACGCCGCTCTTCTGCTCGACGGCGAACACCGCCGCCTCGACGCGGGAGCTCAGGTTGAGCTTGGAGAGGATGTGGCGCACGTGCAGCTTGACGGTGTCGTGGCTGATGTCGAGCGCCCGGCCGATGGCCTTGTTGGTCAGCCCCCGCGACAGGTAGTCGAGAATCTCGCGCTCGCGCGCGGTGAGCTGCTTTAGCGCCGACTCCCTGGCGTCGCCCGGTCCGCCGCCTTGCAGCAGATGCACCAGCTTCAAGGTCATCGCCGGCGCCACCACGGTCTCGCCGCGCACCGCGCGTTGCACGGCGTCGACCACGTCGTCGGGCTCCATGTCCTTCAGCAGATAGCCCTGGGCGCCGCCGCGCAGCGCGCTGGCGAGATCCTCCTCGGCGTCGCTGACGGTGAGGATCAGCACCGGCCCGCACCATTCGTCGGCACGGATGCGGGTCAGCAGGGATATCCCCCCCAGGGGCGGCATGTTGAGGTCGATGATCACCACGTCGGGCGCTTCGTCGTGCAGCAGTTGCAGCGCCTCGTCGGCGTTGCCGGTCATCCCGGCGACGCGGATCGCGCCGCGCTGCTCGAGCAGTTCAGCCAGTCCCTTCCTGAACAGCGTATGGTCATCGACCAGGAGCACGCGCAGGCGCTCGTCCGCAGTCTGCTCGCTCATTGGCGCTTTCCGCTCGCCGGCGCCGGGAAGGACAGGCGCATGCGCACGCCGCCGGCGGGCAGGTTGGCGACGTCGATGCGGCCGCCCAGCCGCTGCGCCCGTTCGCGCATGATGGCCAGGCCGAAGTGATCGCGCAGGCGCGGGTGCTCGTCGAAGCTGCCGATCGGATTGGCCACCACGAAGAAGCCCTGCCCGCCCTTGCCGTTGTCCTCGACCGTCACCTGGTAGTGGTCATTGATCTGCTCCAGCAGCAGGCCCGCCCGGCTGGCGCCGGAATGGCGCACGACGTTGGCCAGCGCTTCCTGGATGATGTAGAAGA
>JAKBDW010000318.1:0-4391 GCA_021834245.1 Pseudomonadota bacterium | reverse complement strand
CAATGAATAGAACGCCTGCGCACAGGCCTGCACCACTGCAAGGCGTGTGCGGAGTGAGGCAAAGTGGGCGAACAAGGCATTAGCGCGGGCAGCTTCCACCGATGCACGCAGGCGGGCATCGTAGATCGGTTGATTGATGACAATTTGACCCGTGATCTCACGTGCTCCATTGGCTGCGGCGAAGTCCGGGACACCGTTCGTGGTGCTGGCAAATAAATCTTCGCCCTCCAGCGACAGTGCCGGGTAAAGGGCGTGCGCTGCAGCCGCCTCATCCTTGCCGGCGCCCTGGCTGCGCGCTCGGGCGGCCGCAATTACCGGCTGGTGCGTCAGGCTCGCGGCAATTGCAGCGCCAAGGGTGAGCGGCGCGCTGCCTTGGTCTGCGTGCGCCGGGAACATAATCCCCGCAAGACAGCAAATCAGGAACACACGCCGCACTCCCATCACAAAGGGAGACGCGCGCCATGATGCATTGCTCGGCCGGCCTGCAACCAAATGCCGGTCAAAGACAGATTTCATGAAGTCTTTTCCCGATACAACACCCTGCGGTAAGGTTGTCACGGCGTTGAGATGCAACCCAGCGCCAGGTACCGCGGCGACAGCTGCGTCCCGAGGCTGCGCCTGGCGTGACAACCACCAAGAAACCTATTCTTTAAAGTCTAACGACTGATTGCTGACGATGGCCTGACACCAAGATGACAGACCTGTCATCTTCCTCATCTCGCATACGAAAGACTCGATTTGGGAACTTCCGGTCTAGCAATCGCGGGAAAAGCCGGCGATCTGCAGACCTGTGAATAGGAACCTGGGAGGCCGCCAAGCTCAAACCGTCCGGAGCGGAACCTCTATTTAAGCTTGAGTCGACCAAGTTTCGTGTGTTTGCTGCGATACATGAGTTGGTCCGCCTTCACCAGCAATTCCGACAGCGAGGTATCCGACGCTGGATCGCTGCGCACCATCCCCACGCTGACACCTAGCCGATAGGCTGAACCGGAGGACGCATTATAATGATCCAAATTCGCGCGCATCCGCTCAGAGATGACCGATTCCGCATCTGCGCTGGCGTCCATAGTAATCACCGCAAACTCGTCGCCGCCCAAACGAGCAATGACATCAGAGCCCCGAAAAGTCGCGCGCAGAACCTGCGCAACACCGATGAGCGCCGCATCGCCCTCACGATGCCCAAACTCATCGTTGATCTGCTTCATGTCGTCAATGTCCAAAAAGAATAACAACAGATCCTTGTTTGACCGACGTGCCAGCTTAAGTTGTTCACCCGCAAGTTCGAAAAAACCACGCCGGTTTTGCAGTCCTGTCAGGTCGTCGATGAACGACATGCTTTGAAGGACCTCTTCGGCGTGCTTGCGCTCCGAAATATCCTTCATGAAGCAGTAACGGCCCACGACATCATTTTGCTTGTCGTAGTTGCTCACCATGAAGATCTGGATGTACGACTGACTTCCGTTCTTGTGCAACGCACGCGCTTCGATTTCAGCACGACCCTCGCGCTGCATCTGCTCGAAGCCTCTGCGCATCGCATTTCGATCATCGGGGTGAACGATGACGCTACAGTCCTTGCCGATCAACTCGCTGGTTGTGTACCCGAGATGTCCGGCATATCTACCGCCAACTGCAAGAAATCTGCCGTGCGAGTCGAGTTGCGACACTCCATCGACAACACTTTCCAGTGCACGGCGCATGTTACGTGACTCGCGTTCCGATTGTATGAGCCTGCGCACGAGCGGCGTCACCTGCCAGCGCAGCAGGAAAGTACCAACCACAATCAGCAACAGCAGAAGCGGAATGGTGTGCTCTAGCGGCTTGCGGATAGGATCGTACAGCTCGGCGGTATCAATTTTCAGAACCATTCCGAGCCCGAGATCATCGATCGGCCCATAGGCGGCAATGACCGTCTTATTGCGATAGTCCTTGGTGGTGATCACTCCGGTCTGCCCGGCCAATGCCCGCTTCATGGGCAATGACGACGGGTAGTTCGCCTCCTGGTAAATCCCCGCGTGAGACTCGTTTCGCAAGGGGAAACACAACATCTCATGTCCAAACAGCGAACATACTGCCATGTCGGTTGTCGATCCAAGGCCGCGAAAGTCCTGAAACATTTTGGCGAGATAGGGAAGCGGCCGTTCCAGCTCGGCATAACCGATGATGCGCCCAGCACTTTTCATAGGCAAAAACGTGCGAAACAGGAATTCGCCATGCCACAGCAGGTGCCCCGCGTGTGGCGAACTTAGCTCCACATCGGCTGAAGGTGAGCGCACAAACATGCCGGCATGTGCGATCACATTGTGCCTGCTGTCATATAGCGTGGCGGCATCGTAGTCGAAATCGACGAAGCTGTGCACGGCGGTTTGCAGAGCGGCGAAAGCCTTTCGATCGTATGGATGCGCCTCGAGTTTCTCGAGGTTGCTGATCAGGGCCGGACGGGTGACGATGAAGCGCGCGTCCGTTTCGCTTTCTTTGATCATCTGGGCGAAGAAGTCCACGCGGCTATGCAGCGTCAGCCCAAGCTCATGGGCCAGGACCGCCTCCGTCTTGCGCTGCGACAATGCAAAAGTGCCGACGCCGGTCGCTATGGCAATAGCGATCATGATGGTGCCACCGACGAGACTTATTTTTTCGCTTTCATACCGCCGATAGAAGGTCAACCCTTGGTGGGCGCTGACCCATGTGCCTGCCGGAGCGACGCCTGTTGCGAGAAAGCCGCCGACGGTGGCGGGCGTCATGCGCATGGCGCCATACCAGTCGTACAGCAAATTAAGATTCAGGATATTAACGAAAACACCGCTGGCACCCATTACCAGGACAATCAGGATCAGGGCCTGGCAGGTGATGCGCGCCGATCTACTCTTTTCCAGTTGCAGAAATAAGATTGCCAGCCCACTCGCCACGAACTCAACTGCCGCATCCAGCGGCATCTGGCTAGATGGGTTGAATTCGCCGGCGACAAGCCAACGATGCAGAATCTTGTGGCCTGAGCCTGACGCAAGATGAGTGATATCGGCACACGCAAATGCCGCGGCAATAATGATCACAAGACCGGCGCTTGTGATCTGCGCGTTGCGCCGCAGGCGCGGACGACCGACGGGTAGCAACAGGGCGAGGCCGATCAGGACGAAACATAGATCGATCGCCGGTGACGCCGCCGAATAGTTTGCCAGCAATTGAATGCTACTGGACTGAGGTAGCAACCAGCGCAACAAGCCGGTCGCGGCAAACACCGCCAGCAGCAGCGCGGCTGTGGTCGCGATAACGGACGAGGGCCTTCCTTCTGTTGACATCTGACTTGCACCCCTTGCGAAACCAGGTCAAACAGGTATGTTGTCCACCCGTATTCCATCAAAATCGGCTTTATCGGCAAATGTGCCATCCCCTATCCAGAGGATTGGCGCGGCAGCTTTACCGGATATTGCTCGAGCTTTGCAAGATGCATGCCCGCATTGCTGATTGCCCTGCGCGCTCCTCCTTGCCCGTCAAACTTGGATTAACTCCAATGCGCGGGTTAACTCGATTGCGCCAGAACTATGGCGATAGCGTACGGCACCAATAATACTCTGCTGGCAACAATCGCGGTTAGCAAGTCCTAACTGTCAAAGAAATACCGCAGAAGCATGACACAAACTGCTCGGCAGCATTTCAAATTGCTGTGCGCTTTTGCATCCGTCCGGACGTTCCGCTTGCGCTGGCGCCGAGTTCAGCCCTCCGCATTTGCGGTGCGCGGAAACTGGAGGGCCACGGTTGTACCGCGTCCGACCTCACTCTCAAGACGCACGGTTCCACCGTGCAAATCCATGATAGATCTCACGATCGCCAACCCCAGCCCTGCTCCGTCCGGGTGGTGCGAACGCGCGGCATCGACTCGATAGAAGCGCCGAAAGACATTAGGAAGATGTTCCGGCGCAATGCCCACACCGCAATCGCGGACGCTCACCTCCACAAATTGCGCTGCCGACGCGAGTTCGATTCTGACATTCCCGCCGCGCGGGGTGTACTGCAATGCATTCGATACCAGATTGCTGACCGCACGACGAAACAGGATGGGGTCAGCTTCCAGCGCGGCCTCACCCCGACAGCCCACGTCCACCCCCTGTTCCTGCGCAACGGCGTCGTGGTAATCGATTACAGCCAGGACTTCGCGTCTGGCGTCGAAGCGCCTGCGTTGCAGCCGCATCTCGGCGTTGTCAGCGCGCGCCAGGAACAGCAGGCTATCGATCATGCGGGACAGCCGAGAGTACTCCTCCAGGCTCGACTCCAGGACCTGTCGGTATTCTTCCGCTCCACGGGCCTTGTTGAGGGCAACCTCGGCTTCACCCATTAGATTGTTGATCGGCGTCCGTAACTCGTGCGCCAAATCGGCCGAAAACTGAGCCAGGCACGAA
>JAKBDW010000118.1:0-4391 GCA_021834245.1 Pseudomonadota bacterium | reverse complement strand
AGAGAAGAAGTATTGGACGCGATGAGGAAGGCGCCTGGGGCAGGGTCCGGTCAGGGGCAGCTAGCGGCCTTTGGGTGCGACCAACGTAGATGAATGCAAAAGGTTCCGAAGAGCCAGAGAAGCCAGGAGTGCGGCCGGATGTCGGCTTCCTTGCTAGCGGTGGGCGGGAGCCGCCTCTAAGCTGTCGGTCCGGCGCCAGTCCATCTGCGGCTGCAGTTTCAGCCAAAGCCGTCGGTCTGAACTCTCGGGTTGCAGCTGAAACCTCCTTGCCATAAGCTCTGGCGCTGTCCGCCGTTTAAGAATGGACCACAAGCCGGCCGTTAAATGCCCATGGACAAGAACTCCGCCCTTTGCGCCCTATACGCAAGTAAAGATTCTGCTTTCGGAAAGCTTCCTTACCATGAGCTTTCGCCTGAAGAGAGGGTGTTTCTCCACGTTTGGGAACTCGAAGCGGAGGTCAACAATGGGGGGTTCGAGCAATACTTCATTAACAGCAGCGGGGATCATACTGCCAAAATAGCCGAGTCGCTTGAGGCCATTGGCGCCGTACAAGCCGCGGCCATTACAAAAAAAGCCATATTGGTGGCCTTTGGTAACGCGCCTCCACCCGAGGATCAAGAGGTGCGCGAGTCAGTAATGGGTACCTTGCCTGAAGAAAAGCTTGAGCAGCTATCTGCGTGTGACGAGGAGTTCTATCGCTACCCAGACAACCTCACGGAGTTGTTGTTCACATTTGTTTCGGCCAACAAAGGGGGCATACGTGGTGCACTGCATATCTGACCGGGCGCTCAGCCTCCATCGGTGCAGTGGCGGAATATTCCGTTGTGACCTCTCAAAATTAGGTTCCGTAGCCACTGCAGTACACAGGCTTTCACTGAGTAAGTGAAAACGGCCATTACGAAATTTCTGATCTCCCTGTCAGTCCTTTTCGGGTTGACGGTCGTCTGTTTCGCGCCGATTGATCGAAGCCTGCTGGCCATCTTACTCGGCGTAATAGTTCTCGTGGCATTCCCCAGTACCATACTGCTGGCTATTGATGCGGGTCGGTCTATCCGTGAGGAAAGACCTTCTCAGAGGGGACTCAAGATACTAGGAACCATCCTTGCCCTTCCACAGGGAGTGCTCGGCGTGAGCCTAATGGCGTTTGGTCTTATTTACCCATACTTTGGGATTGCTTCTATTTTGCACGAGAGTTCAAACGGAGTATTTCCCTTCATCCCCATTCTCAGAACCATCGGGGCCCTGGCTATGCTGGGGATTGGCTATTTTTACCTGCGGGCGCTGCGTAGTTCGAAAGGGTGAAATGGGCATTGCTGGAACCAATGACGAAGGTTTAATGGCATTTGCCGCCCGCCAAAATCTGAGGCTGCTAATTTGGGCAGGTTTGTTTGCCATATCAGGCGCCGGGTTCCTTCTACAGCGGCAAATCGGAGTGGCTCTCGCAACAGACCCATCAGTGATCGACCTTGTGGCTACGCTGACCAGCTTCCTGTCACTCGCGGGGGCGTCCTTCTCTATCCGCTGTCCACAATGCAAGTTGAGTCTTGTGTGGCATGCCGTAACACACCAAGGTATTGGGGAATGGCTGGCGTGGCTTCTCCATGTGAAAGTCTGTCCTCGATGCGGCTATCAGTGTAGGCACCATGACGCCAGTTAACCCGACCTGGAGGAAATCCCAGATTCTGATCAAGGAAGCCCTAGGTCTTCCGATCTATCTGACAGGTACGGTCGCGTTTATGAAAGCCACCCATGGAGACAGCACGGTTCTCCTTATTGTTGGGTTGCTGACCGTTGCCACGGCATACAATGCCTTTTTCGAGTTCCTTTTCCCTGATCATGCGTTGCGCTGGCAATGGAACAAGGTTGGCGCCCTACTCGCAGGGCAAGCCCTTGCAGGGGCTGTAATTCTGATTGTGGCATGGCATCTTGGTAGGTAATCAAGCTCTGTCACGGAGACAGTAAGCCTATGGCCCGTATTTGCCCAGCGTGTCACAGCCAGATTCCCCTCAGAGGCGTGATTGTCCGGCGTGCCCGTTTCTTCCATAGACCCTGGCAAAAATTTGCGCGAAGCCAGAATTTCTGCCCCTGCTGTGGCGCCCAGGTTAAACCCGTCATGAATATTTTTGGCTACGTTGTTCTGGCTGCCATGTTAGCTGTCATCGCTTTCCTGGTAGACGGGCCTTCGTATTCCTGGGCTTGGAATAGGTCGTTCGTGGGTGGAGCATTATTCTGGGGCGCCATCGTGGCCCTATGGGTAGGGCTTTCCGTTTGCTTAGGTAAGTGGGGAATGACGTTCTCGGCTCCCGAAAGCAAGCCTACTGAACCCGGTGGGTAAAGAAAGCGACCTATGCAAATCGACTTTCCCGCAGTATGGCAGACGGCTGATGGATACCTGGTACAGCCCTTCATTGCGGTTCTTGCGATCGTTTTGATCTATGACGGGGCACGGCGTGCCGCACAAGGCGAGCACCGGGCGCACTCCGTTGCACTGGGCATTCTTGGCCTGGCCGTCGCGATAGCTATGGGAAGTATTTCGGTTTGGACGGGAAGCCGCATGAGTGACGCGGGCACCAGCCTTATGGCTGTGACGCCGAAGCCCCTTCCAGAGAACTGGGGGGCGAGCCTGTCTCCGGAAGATCGTGACAGGGAGAGTCGTTCCTATGCGGCAGCCGCTTATACGGGCTCAGGGCTGCTATTGGAGTATTTCGACCAGAATTCTGGGTGGAGGCAATACAGCCCAACCGTGGCCGATATCGCTGCCAGGGATAAGATGGTCGCGGCAAGGGCGCGTCTCGGCCTTGCCGCTTCAGAAAGACACGATGCAGGACTGCGGTGGTATGCGCTTGCTTTTGCAGCGATAGTTGTTGGTTGGCTAAGCGGACGCATTACGGAAGGGCGCTCCGATTAGCCCTGAAAAGCTCCCCTTGGCCACGCGTCACAAGAGATAACAAATGATGAGCAAGTATGATGAAATAAGATTCGCGCTCGGCATTGTTTTTCTAGGGCTTGCCGCGGTGACGTGGATTGGCGGGGCCAATTCTGTGATTTCCAATAACAAGAAGCGGAGGGGGCTTAATGAACTGTTTTTTGGTAGGGACTGGACGATTCCGTGGAAACACTTTAATCGTGCCGAGTGGCGTAATCTCGCGCTACTTTTTGTCGCGGCGATGGTGATGGGCCAATTCGGTCTATGGCTTATGTCCGTGGGAAACTAACCCGAGTGACCTTCGCAGGCCAAGACGTATTCTCAGATGCTACATGACAATCCCGTTTCCGGCGGCCTGCTGATCAGCCAGACGGGGCGTAACTAACACTACCGGTGTACCAATGAACTCGCTCCTCGGTGTCATTCTTATTATCGCCGGCTTGGCGGTGGTCATTTATGGTGACAGGAACACAAGTAAGGGCGCGGGTGTCCTGCTGAAAACGTTTTCGATGCCTCGGCTCAACGCCATTGTTCTCAAGTGGGGCATTGGTCTCCTGCTTATTTGGTTTGGCCTTGGGTTTCTTTTTGGTGGCCTTAAGCTGTGAACGCATTTATTCCTTCGCTCATGCTCATGGCCTTCTGGCGCTGGGACGCATCTGCGGCATCCTCACTAGTTTCGGGTTGGGCCTCGTGAGCCTTTCCTCAGCAGACGTTGCAGCTTTCGTAGCGACGGAGATCAACAAGTACTGCTACGAGCCGCCCGTGCCTGGTGTAAATGTCGGCGTGCCATGGCCCGCTGACAAGGTCGCTGCGCACGTCGAATTGTTAAAGCAGTCTCTCGTACCACCACGATTGGAATCATTTGTCCTTGCAGAGACGTACGAACAAATTTCAAGTCAAGTGTCAGACAGTGCAGAATACTGGGTTGTTGCTGAATCCAGTGGTTACATTGAATGGTACGACCCGACAACAAATGAATTTGGTCTAGCGGAACCATCAAGTGATGGAAGGCGCCTAATTTCAATCGGCGTGCGAGGTGATTTAATTGGGGGTGTTCTGTGCAATGTAAGCTTCTCAAGTGTATGGAGACTTTGCTGAATTATCCGCGGAAGCCGTGGTACCCAGTCCCGCAGTCGAACGGGCGCATGCAAAAATCTGCGTGGGCCGCTCACTTCGCCGTTATGCACCATGATTTTCGTCGTTGAAACTGAGGAACACTCGTTGCGCGTATTCCTAAGTGAAGCGGAAGCGGTCGCACATTGCGAAGGTCTAGATGTCGAGGCTGGGGTGTGGCTATTTTGGGATGATCGTGGTGAGCCACTTGATCTTCACGCCCGAATTGAGCGTCGCCATCGTAGCACTGGCGGCCTTGGCGCGGCGCGCCACGTCACGGCAGTAGCCGGCTAGATCAGTTTGTTCGGCAGGGCGTGCAGCGACGGTCGACATGGCGGGCGGTGGGGGTCGG
>JAKBDW010000421.1:0-4397 GCA_021834245.1 Pseudomonadota bacterium | reverse complement strand
TGCCGGGAATATTTTCTTGTGGGCGAGGTCACCAGTCACGCCGAAGACCACCAGCGCATCCGCCGACAGTATGCGGTTAGGGGTAGGCTCCATCTCAGTGCTCGTCTTTCTTCTCGTCATGCCCGCCAAACTGCTTGCGCATCGCGGACAAAAGCCGGTTGGCGTAGTCGGCATCACCGCGCGAAGCAAAGCGCTCGAACAGCGCGGCGCTGATGACCATATCTACATGACATATCGCATGTATTTGCAATTCAGCGGCACGCCGGACATCGTCGCGGCAATAAGCGTTGCCGCCATCAATGAGCACGTCGCCAGCTTCAAGCAACGGCAACAGCTGCGCCAACACGTCATCCACGGCTGTCGCCGTCACCATATTGCTGCCCGTCCGCCCCAGTCCTGTCATGTCGGCCTGCATCTTCTAATCTCCTTGTTTACTATAAACAATTCCACACAAATATCCGTAGAAATCCCACGGTAGAGACAATGGCAGGAATACCGGACGACTTCGCGAAACGCATCGCTGCCGCGACGGGCAACGGATCGCCGAAACCATCTCTGGTTCCAGAAACCGCACCGGGGATGAATTAGCGCTGCCACAAAACATGAGCATCTTCCAGCGGTACCACTACGCCTTCACGATGAGGAATGACGCGCGCGGTATAGTCGGTGGCCGGACGATCTCCGGACACTTCTGCGCGATAGGCGTAACCGTTTGTTGCCCCCACCAGTTGTCGCAAATGCTTCATTGCCACAATATCCATACCGGTGCCATTGACGCCATTGGCGCAAAGCTCGACCTGCACCGATTCGGGATCGAGTTCATCAAGATAAAGCTGAATCTCGAATACATGCTGCGAACCTTCAGTCGTCAATTTCATTTCACCGAAACGCAGCGCGGCCCATTTTTGTTCCAGATCATGCCGCCAGTTAACCAGTTCCACACCTTTTGCACCATGATCGGCGGACCGTTCAAGGTAGGCAGAGGCCGCAGGAAGATAGTGTTGCTCGGTGTATTCGGATACCGCGCGGTTGGTGGAAAAGCGCGGCGTCAACTGCGCCATGCTTTCCCGCATTCGGGTCACCCAGGCGCTGGGGATACCCTTTTCATCACGGGCATAAAATTCAGGAATCACCTCGTTTTCCAGCAGGTCATAGAGGGCCTCGGCTTCGATTGCGTCCCAGGCGGGATCGTCATCATGTTCTTGTCCGTCTCCCAGCGCCCAGCCGAGTTCAGGCGTATAGGCTTCCGCCCACCAGCCGTCCAGTTCAGACACATTGATACCGCCATTGACCAGCACCTTCATGCCGCTGGTGCCACACGCTTCCCAAGGTCGGCGCGGCGTGTTGAGCCAAACGTCCACGCCCTGTACCAGTTGCCCGGTCAGATGCATATCGTAGTCACCGAGGAAAATGACATGGGAACGTGCTTCCGGCCGACGAATGAAATGTATCCATTGCTGTATCAGAGCCTGACCTGCGAGATCGGCGGGATGCGCCTTGCCGGCCATGATAAGCTGGACCGGACGTTGCGGATTGCTCAGCAGGCGCAACAGTCGTTCCGGGTCTTGCAACAGCAGATTGGGCCGCTTGTAGGTTGCGAAGCGGCGTGCAAAACCCAGTGTCAGGGTATTGCAATCAAACAGGTGCTTCGCCGCGTCGACCTCCTCGGGTAAAGCACTGGACATAGCCAACTGTCGCGACAACCGAACGTGAGCATAATCAACCAGCGTTTTGCGAGCCGCGCTGCGAAATTCCCAAAGTCGGGCATCCGATGCCTGACGAAAGTCTTGCTCCAGCGTTTCCGTCATACCCAGCCAGCGCTTTTTGCCACAAAGTTCTGTCCAGAGATCATCCGCTTCCGCCGAATCCCAGGTCGGCATGTGGACGCCATTGGTCACGTGCCCGACCGGCACTTCGTCCGTTGGCCAGCGCGGAAAGAGTGGTTCAAACAGCTTCCGGCTTACCTTGCCATGCAAAAGACTCACCCCATTCACCGACCCACTGCCACGAACCGCCAGATAGGCCATATTGAAAGGTTCGGTTGAATCGTTCGGAGATTGGCGGCCCAAAGCCAGAAAATCGTGACAGCTTATGCCAAGCTTCTGCACGGCGTACTCACCGAGATATTGTTCAATAAGAGCCGGAGCGAATCGGTCAAAGCCGGCAGCTACCGCCGTGTGTGTGGTAAAAAGGTTACCCGCCCGCGTCACGGCCAAGGCCGCCTCGAAGCCCTGCCCGCTTTCCTTCATGAAGCTGCGGGCGCGTTCCAGTACCGCAAAAGCCGCATGCCCTTCATTCAAGTGGCAGACTTCCGGTTTGATGCCGAGCGCTGCGAGCAGTTGCCAGCCGCCGATGCCGAGCAACAGTTCCTGTTTGAGCCGCAACTCCGGATTGCCTCCGTAGAGCTCACTGGTGATGCCTCGATGCGCGGGGTAATTCGCCGCGTCGTTGCTATCGAGCAGATAAAGCTTCACACGGCCGACCCGGACTTCCCATGCACGCAGCCAGACCGAGTAACCGGGCAGTGCGATTTCCAGGCGCAACCACTCACCATCATTCTTGCGCAAAGGCGTGATGGGTAATTGCCCCGGATCATTGTAGGGGTAGAGCGCCTGCTGCGCGCCATCCTTGTCGATCACCTGACGAAAATAGCCTTGCTGGTAGAGCAATCCCACACCGATCACCGGGACACCCAAATCACTGGCGGCCTTGAGCTGATCGCCGGCCACATTGCCCAATCCGCCTGAGTAAATAGGCAAGGCTTCGCTCAACATGAACTCCATACTGAAATACGCGACACAGGTAAGCGGCGTTTGCGGGTAAGTCTGTTGAAACCACGCCGGTGCCGCGGCGGCATCCCGTCTGACCTGCACCAGTTTGTCAACGCTCTTGCGAAAAACAGGCTCAGCCAAAACTTTTTCGAGTTTTTCCCGTGAAACCGTCTGCAAGACAACCCATGGATTTTGCGTCAGATCCCAGAGTGCGGAATCAAGCTGTCGCCACAGGTCATCGGCGCCATGATTCCACGCCGAGCGCATATCCAGCGCAAGCTCGGACAGTCTATCGAAACCCTCGATGTCCTTGGATAAAAGACGCTGCCCGATATGAGTACCTGGTGTTGGTTCGCTCATGGTTTCTCCTCCGTTTCCGCCCCTGATGCCGCCAGAGCGGTACTGACGATGGTCTGTGCTTCAGACTGGATGCGGCGCAAGTGTTCCTCGCCTCGGAAACTCTCCGCATAAATCTTGTAGATGTCTTCGGTGCCGGAAGGGCGTGCTGCAAACCAGCCATTCTCGGCAATCACTTTCAGCCCGCCAATGGATGCGCCGTTACCGGGAGCCTGGGTAAGAATGCTTTGAATATGTTCACCCGCCAGCTCGGAAGATTTTATTTGCCGGGGTGAAAGTTTGGCCAGCCTTTTCTTTTGCTCCGCAGTGGCGGGAGCCTCAATGCGATCGTAAACCGGTTCACCGAGTTCGCGCACAAGGTCACGATAAATCTCTCCGGGGTCGCGTCCCATGCGCGCAGTAATCTCTCCCGCCAGCAAGGCCGGCACAAGGCCATCCTTGTCCGTTGTCCAGGCGCTGCCATCTCGCCTGATGAACGAAGCCCCCGCACTCTCCTCACCGCCAAAGCCGAGTGAGCCGTCGAGCAGGCCATCGACAAACCACTTGAAACCAACCGGTACTTCATAAAGATTGCGGCCAAGTTTCGCCGTGATGCGATCGATCATCTGGCTGCTGACGACCGTTTTGCCTACCATCGCACTTTTACTCCATTCCGATCTGTGCTGGAATAAATAGAAAATGGCGACAGAAAGATAATGGTTGGGCGGCAGCAAGCCCGCGTTTCGCGTAACGATTCCATGCCTGTCATGATCGGTATCGCAAGCGAAGGCGATGTCATAGCTATCCTTGATGTCAATCAGACCCTGCATCGCATAAGGCGATGACGGATCCATACGAATTCTGCCGTCCCAATCGACCGTCATAAAGCGAAAGGTCGGATCGACCGTATCATTTACCACGGTGAGATTCAGACCATAGCGCTCGGCAATCGGTTCCCAATAGTGGACGCCGGCGCCACCCAACGGATCTACGCCGATACGGATATTCGCGCCGCGAATGGCGTCCATGTCGATGATATTATCGAGATCACTCACATAAGTATTGAGATAGTCGTGTTTGTGCGTCGTGGTTGCGTGCAGCGCTTTCTGGAAAGAAATTCTTTGCACGCCATCAAGATTGTTCTTCAAAAAAACATTGGCGCGGGCTTCGATCCATCCGGTCACGTCATTGTCCGCCGGCCCGCCATTGGGCGGGTTGTACTTGAAGCCGCCGTTGTCAGGCGGGTTGTGCGAAGGGGTGATGACAATGCCGTCAGCCAGACCTTGGTCA
>JAKBDW010000025.1:0-4398 GCA_021834245.1 Pseudomonadota bacterium | reverse complement strand
CCACCAACGCCTGCGCCAGCGCCACGCGTTTGCGCACACCGCCGGACAGCGAACCCACCAGCGCTTCCGGGTCGAGTTCCAGCCGCTGGATGGCGGTCTCGATGCGCGCCTGCACCGCCCAGCCGTCCTGTGCCTCCAGTTTGGTCTGCAGCGGCTGCATCTCTTCCAGCAGCTTGTCGTAATCGGCATCGGGTTCGGCCAGTTGGTGCGACAGATGGTGGTAATCCGTGATGAGCTGATGCAACTCGCCCAGGCCGCGCGCCACTTCGTCGAATACCGTGGCATCGGAATCCAGCACCGGTTCCTGGCTGACAAAACAGATGCGCGCGGAGGGCTGGCGCCACAATGTTCCGTCATCCAGATGGGCTTGTCCGGCCAGCACTTTGAGCAGGCTGGACTTGCCGCCGCCGTTGCGCCCGATCAGGCCGACGCGCTCTCCTTCGTCGAGCTGGAATTCCACATGATCCAGCAGTGCTACATGACCAAAGGCCAGTGAGGCTTTATCCAGCGTGATATACGGCATTAGGCCACCTCAATAAAATCCAAATTTCGTTGCAATACTGCGTTGCTCACAAAAAATTGCTCCTTACATATTCCATATATGCCGCGTCGCAATTTTTTGCTCGCGCCTTGTCTTGCTTAGAACTTTGGATTTTCTTGAGGCAGCCATTAACTTTTCTTTTCTTGTGGCAGGGAGGATTGATAGAGCAGCGAGAAGCCGATGGCAAAGCAGCCCATCGCAAAATAGCCGAAAGCCGTCGTGAACGTGTCCAGCACCAGATGCGTGTTGTGGCCCTCGATACCGGACTCGAAGAACTGGAACGCGAATAGCGCGCCGGCCAACAGGTTTCCGGCCAGTACGAGGCGGTGCCCAAGCCTGTAACCGTTGCCTTCCTGCTTGCCGTGCGGCGGCAAGCCGCGCATGAAGTGCCAGGCCAGGTAGGTCAACAGCAGCAACAGCAACGCGCCGACCATGCGTCCCGGCACACTGCCTTCCGGGGTGGGCGCACCCAGCGTCTGCAGCAGGGCATTCCCTGCGGCAGCCACCCATCCCATGGCCAGCGTCTGCAGCATGAAGAACCACGCGGCAAATACATTCATATCCTGACGCTTCATCACTTCCCTTTCGCAGCGAGCTGCCGTAAATCGTCAATGATCTCGGTCGAGTGCCTTGAGGTCTCGACTTTTTCATACACTTTCGCGATCTTGCCCTGCGGGTCGATCAGGAAGGTGTAGCGTTTGGCGAACTTGAACAGCCACAGGTTCGTCAAGGCGCCGTAACGCGCCGCCACTTCGGCGGATTTGTCCGCCAGCAACGGGAACGGGAGGTGGTATTTTTTTGCGAACTCTGCGTGGCTTTCGCTATCGTCCACACTGATGCCGACCACCTGCGCACCCATCGCCGCAAGCTTGTGCATATCGTCACGGAACGCACATGCCTCCTGGGTGCAGCCCGGCGTGTCGTCCTTGGGGTAAAAATACAGCACCAGCCATTTACCCGCAAACTCGCCAAGGTTATGCCGCTCCCCGTTCTGGTCAGGCAAATCGAAACCCGGCGCCGGGCCGCCCACCTTGGGCAACTCAGCCGCGCGCGCCATCTGGCTCACCAACAGGAATAATGAAGCAAGCAAACCGAGCAGAATCAGCCATTTCATGGTGCTCCCCGAGTCTTCGGATAATTGGGGGACGAATTTTACGTTAGAATGCGCCCGATTCTGAATGATTCGCTCAGGTCCTCGTAGTTAAATGGATATAACCGGCCCCTCCTAAGGGTCAATTACAGGTTCGATTCCTGTCGGGGACACCAAACACCTATCCGGACTCTTCTGTTTTGTGCCGGGAACCATAACATTGCCGCTCTGGCAAGCTTATGCCTCCAAATCCTGGGCGGCAAAGAATGCTACCGTTGGACGACCGAGGAACCCCCAATCGTCTTTTGGTCAAGACTCGGAGATTCACTCCAACCGCCGTATAGGTCAAACCTTGGTGAGTCCCCCGGCATAGCCGGGGGTTTACCTCACTGAATTACTTGACGCGTGCGGCGCTACGCGCTACGATTTGTACATGATTAAGTCGTTCAGACATAAGGGCGTCGAGAAGTTTTTCAATACGGGCAGCAAAGCGGGCATCACCGCTGCGCATGCCGATAAGCTACGTCGTCAATTGGGACGTTTGAACCAAGCGTCAAGTGCTGATGATATGAATGTCCCAGGATGGAACTTACACCCGCTTCACGGTGACTTTGAGGGACATTTTTCTGTGACGGTTAACAAAAACTGGCGACTTACATTTTGCTTCGACGGCACCGACGCGGTGCTGGTTGATTATCAGGACTACCACTAGAGGAACAGCGAACATGAGTGAAATGCACAACCCAACACACCCGGGTGCGACCCTGCGCGAGGACATTCTCCCCTCCTTGGGTCTTACCGTTACTGAAGCGGCGGATCAATTAGACGTCGACCGCTCCACTTTCTCGCGCGTAATTAACGAGCGCGCAGCCATTTCGCCCGAGATGGCCTTGCGAATCGAGAAGTGGTTAGGAGTCGAGAACGGAGGACGCGCCGATGTGTGGATGGCCGAACAGGCAGCTTATGACCTATGGCAGAAGCGCATGGAGTTAAGAGCAAGGCCGCGATCCGGAGCTTTGTTGAAGATCCGTCGAGCCAAGATACGCGAAGCTGTTCCGGCATAAAGTTCTACCGTCCCCCCATGCGGTCCATGGGGAGAGCGGCGGCAAGGGTGCGCTAACACCCAAACCGCCTGACCACAACGCAACCTACGAAGGAGGTGCATGCCAACTCCTTCAATGATTCACGATCTTTTTGAACTGGTAGCCAGAAAACAACATGTGTGTTTCTCCATCCTGCTGCACTAAACGCACTGTTTCTCCGCCGTCACTCAATGATCCAAGCAAAATTCCTTCGCTCTCGGACAATGGCTTTAATATGACGCGCATTTTTCCTGCCGGCACATCGGCCAGAGCCATTTCGATTACGTAATATCCTCCGTCCTCGACCAGCTTTATGTGATTCACAAACTTGTAATCGGCCCCCTGATTCGCGATTTCGTACTCGCCAAGATACCGGCGCCACGAGTCCGGGGCGGGCTTCGGCTCGATCCGTTGTCCGACCAGCATTTCCTGATCGCCGATGCGGGCGACAAGCAATTTGCGGCCTTCTACCCTGCGCTGCGAAATGCCAATTTCTCCCAAGGTACCCAGATCAACGCGAAAAATACCGAGGAACGTGTAATCAAACCGAAACAGACCGTCAGCTCCCGGGACCAGATCGAAACGATGATCTGCCACGTCGGCACACAATCTTTTGCCGCAAGCACTTATTCGCGCAAAGCCCGCCAAGGTGGTGTAGTCGCCGACATATTGCTGCACGGTCTCGAATGAAAGCGGCTTGCTGTCCGCCTGTATTTCGTGATGTTCCGGCTGGCGAATGCCGGTCTTTGCTTCCAGCGCCAGCTGGAGCGTTTCGGTTGCAATATGGTCTACCGTCTGCTTTGCCGTGCTGGAATTGGACAGCACCACAATGCCCAGTTTGTGCTGAGGCAAGATGTACAACTGGCTTTGGAACAAGGCCGTAGCGCCGGAATGATGAGCCACTACGCCTCCGTTTTGTATCGTCGAGGTGCCGAGAGTGCTTAACATCCAACCCAGACCAACCCGAAAATTAAAATCCAGCGGCACGGATGCGTTCTGGGGTTGCAGCATTTCGGATAGCGTCTCTTCCTTGAGGATTTGCTGATTACCAGACTTGCCCTCGGCAAACACCATGGACATGAAGCGCCCAAGGTCGGAGACGCTGGAATTAAGCCCTCCAGCGGGAACATCGCGCAATGCCGGCTCGTCCGCCGCATCCCGGCCACGATAGCCCTTGGCCATGAGCATCGATGCAGAAGGACCAGTGTCAAACGAGGAATTTTTCATCCCCATCGGGACGAGTAGCGATTGCTTCATGAAATCCGCAAAGGGCACACCGCTCTGATTTTGTATCGCGATGCCGAGCAAACTGATGCCCAGGCTGGAATAGGAAACAATCAGGTTGGGCGGATAGGCTGTGTAGTCTTCACGTATATCCTCGACTAATTCTGTGAAGGGTGCCGGACTGGCGGTAGTCATAAAGCCTTTCAGCCGGTCGCGCGGCAGGCCAGAGTGGTGGGTCATCAGTTGGCGAGGCGTGATCTCAACTGAGCCTGGATAGCGCGATTTGATCGAGAAGTTCGGAATGTAGTCCTTCAACGGTTGATCGATATCGAGTTTACCCTGTTCAACCAATTGCATGGCCGCCATGTCGGTAAACAACTTTGAAATCGATCCTACGCGGTAAAGCGTGTCGGCTGTTGCTGGGATATTCTTCTCTTGGTCGGCATATCCAAAGCCCTTTG
>JAKBDW010000013.1:0-4401 GCA_021834245.1 Pseudomonadota bacterium | reverse complement strand
CGGGCGGGGCGGCCATGGCGGTGGGCACGATCGTCGGTGAAGTCGCCCGCTCTTTTTATCCCGACGGCTGTCTCATCGGGTCCAGTGGTGATTTGGCCGCGGCACTCAGGCAGACGGCGCAGCGCTTGAAGGCCCCGGACCGCCCGGTGCTCTTCGAGGCCACGGTCTGCCACGACGGGGTACTCGTGCGCGCGGATCTTCTCATTCCCAACCGGAAGGGTTGGGACCTCACCGAGGTCAAGTCAGCGACTTCGGTCAAGGAACATTACTACGAGGATGTCGCGATCCAGGCCTTCGTGCTGCAGGGCGCCGGGGTGGCACTGAAGCACGTGGCCGTCCAGGTCATCAATAAGGATTTCGTCTATCCCGGCAATGGCTGCTATCACGAGGTGACGCGCACCGGCGCGGTCAACAGTCTCTTTCGCCAGGAGCACGTCGACAAAGAGATTGCGCCCCTTGTCCGCAAGGCCGTGCCGCACTGGATCCGGCAGGCGCGCCAGACGCTCGCAGGCTCCCTGCCGGAACCCACGGACCACTGTCATGCGCCCACCGAGTGTCCGTTTCAGGGCTTCTGCTACGCAGACGGCCCCGAATATCCGCTCGAGTGCCTGCCCCGCATCCGGAACCCTCAGGTGGAGGCCCTGCGTGCCCAGGGGTATCAGGACATCCGCGATATCCCGGACGGGGTCCTCAAGAACCCGAACCACGAGCGGGTCCGGCGGCTGACGGTGGGCGGCAAGTCTGAACTGCGCCCGGGTGCCGCCACGGCGCTCGCGAAGCGTCCCTATCCGCGCTATTACCTCGACTTCGAGACAATCGGATTCGCGGTGCCGATCTGGGCGGGGACCCGTCCCTACCAGCAACTGCCGTTCCAGTGGTCTTGCCACATCGAGCGCACAAGCGGTGCGATCCAGCATGCAGGGTTTCTAGATCTCTCCGGGGAAGACCCGACGCGCGCATTCGCAGCGCAGCTCATCGAAACACTCGGACGGCGCGGTCCGATTTTTGTGTACAACCAGGCTTTCGAGGGTCGGATCATCCGGGAGCTCGCGGCGCGCTACCCCGACCTCGCGCCGGATCTGCAATCACGCCTGCCGCGTCTCCTCGATCTCCTGCCGATCGCGCGCGACAATTACTACCACCCGCAGATGAAGGGTTCCTGGTCGATCAAGGATGTGCTGCCGACGATCGCGCCCGAGCTCGATTACGCCGACCTCAAGGAGGTACAGGATGGGGGCGGGGCCCAGCAGGCCTATCTGGAGGCGATTTCGAAAGAGACGACTGCCCGGCGCAGGACAGCCTTACGCAAGGCGCTGCTTCGATACTGCGGCCGGGATACGGAAGCATTGGTTGTCCTTGCCAGATTTCTGGCGGGGCGCGGGATGACAAGATTTCCACGTCCTTTGGAAATATCGCAGCCATATATGTAGCAGCTGAATTTAGCGCACGGTCGTGAACTGTTGATTGGGCGCCGCCAACCGGACCAGCATTGTGGAGGTCTGGCGACATTTGCCTTGGCTTTTAAAGAATGCATCGTATGCAATGGCCTTTCTCATATCAGGGGATCTAACGAAGATGACGAAAATACTTGTCGGAAATAAAGCGATCCGGACCGCCGTTCAGGAGATCATGGTGAGCAACGCAAAAAGAAAGATTGCCATCGTCGCTTTTGTCGGGGAAGGGGCAGATCGTTATCTTCTTGGACGTGGGACAAAAGCAACAGGGCTGCGAGTAATCTGTTGGGACAAGGAAGGGTGCACGAGTCCCGAGACGGTCAGGAAGCTTCAAGACAATAAGGTACAGGTCGATTTTGTCTCTGATCTCCACATGAAGCTGTATTGGGGGTCGGGTCAAGGCGCGGTAATCGGGTCAGCCAATCTGTCAGATAACGGTCTGGGGGACGGAGGGCTCCATGAGCTCGCCATACGGGTCCCGGATGGTGTCGTGGACATCGAAGCCATTCTGAACGGCCTCGAGTGCCGCCCGGTGACGCGCTCACTGCTTAGAAATCTGTTTGATCGAACAGCCGACTTTCGTCGACGGAACAAGGGCCGGGACGTGTTCAATAAAAAGGGGCGCACCGGTAAGACGAAGGGCTCCGGGTTTTCATTTGATGCATGGCTTGGCAGCCGACTTCCAGAGTGGAGGCTGTTTGTCTACAAATACAATGAGAATTTTAAAAAATACCCAAAGGTGCTCGTCGAACGCCCTTCTCTTGATTTTGAGAACTGCCATGACTATTGGAGTGGCACGAAATGGTACACGCAAGTTTCTAAATGGATACTGTTTGTTGGTATCGGGGAAAAGCGGAAATTTAAGGTGACGTGGGGCATGGCCGATAACCAAGTCCGCATGAAAAATACGGATGAATACTATCTCGCTCCCTACGAAACTTATTATGCAGTTCAAATGAATAAGAACTCCAAACATCCCCCCTTTACGCTGGATCCGAAATTTAAAGAGGCCATTAAGAAGTTCATCAATGATAATAAAATCAGCGATTACAGCAAAGGCGCGAAATTCACGGAGGGCAACACAGGCGGGCTTTCACACCGGCAGTTGAAGGAATTGAATGAACTCTATAATGGGGCAAAACCATCGATGACGCAGGCCTGCTAACGGCTGGCCACCGCATGCTTCCCAAAACCCAATCCGGGCTCAGTTCAAGTGCCCGTGTTGCGGGAACAGCCGATTTTCCGACAAACACTTATGACACGGTAGTACCAAGAGGACCTATATGAAGCTATCGGAATTACGTGACGCGCTTGCACAGTTTGAACGGGCAACTGGTTCACTGATACCGCTTGAATCATGCAACTGGAGGCCAAGTGTCGACGCACATTGGCTGGATGAGCGTGCAGATTCGATCAGCGGACGTTTTGGGGTCTATGTCTATGCCGCGGAGGACGACGAAATTCTGTACATCGGAAAAGCACAAGATTCCCCATTCGAAAAACGTATATGGGGCCACTTGCAAAAACCTGATCCTGGGCGCAGTCAATCCGGAGACCGCCGTGGACTGAAGCTCTACCCTAACCACAAATGGAAGGACCAGGGACTCGACGCTAAAGCCGTCGAAACGGTTGAGAAAGGCGAACTGACTATAGAGGCACTGGAATTGCAGCCAAACCACGTTGCAGGGCTATTTGAAATTGTTGCCCTCACATGGTGTCAACAAGAATTCGGCCAGCTACCGCCGTTGAATCGGAAGCTAGGATAGACATGCGCATCAATGTCGTCAGCAGGCCGGGCGAGAAGGGGCAGTGCATTGGAAAGAGCTTTGATTTCGCCAGTGACGTCGATAAGCGTCGCGATAATTACCGGGAGACGGCATTCGCGCCGGTACGCACCCGGACTGGACCCGAGAAACTGGCGTGGGCCGCTGCAACAGCCGTCGGTGTGACCGATCCAGGATGCGGCGCGGCAGGGACGCGAGCCCTTGCGCCAGGGGTGCTCCACTCGCGTCTGCCCCTAGTCGCCGCGGTGTTCCATCCATTGCGCTTCCTGTTACTATTTCGGCCGGAGCGGCGATGCCAATCATGTGCCGGTCCAACGGCACCTAGCACCATCAGGAAGCACCCATGTTCGAACAAGCCTTTAAAAACATCGACAACGTACTTTGGAAAGAGGCTGGCTGTACTACTGAGCTGGATTACACCGAGCAGACTTCGTGGCTGCTCTTCCTGAAATACCTGGACGGTCTGGAACAGGACAAGGCCACGGAGGCCAAACTGGAGGGCAAGAAATATAGCTTTATCCTCGATAAACCCTTCCGCTGGGAGTCCTGGGCCGCGCCCAAGGGTAAAGACGGCAAACTCGACCACAACAGGGCGCTGACCGGCAACGACCTCCGGGACTTCGTGGACCGGGAACTTTTCCCCTATCTGCACGATTTCAAACAGAAGGCGAGTGGCCCCAATACGATCGAATACAAGATCGGCGAGATCTTCGGCGAGATCAAAAACAAGATCCACAGCGGCTACAATCTGCGTGAGATCATCGATCACATCGACGAGCTGCGTTTCCGATCCCAGGCCGAAAAGCACGAGCTGTCGCATCTCTACGAGGCCAAGATCCGGAACATGGGCAACGCCGGGCGCAACGGTGGCGAGTACTATACGCCACGCCCGCTGATCCGCGCCATGGTGCGGGTAATCCAGCCCAAAATCGGCGAGCGCATTTACGACGGCGCTTGTGGTTCGGCCGGCTTCCTATGCGAGGCGTTTGATTACCTCAAGGCAAAAAAGGGTCTGACCACCAAAGATGTCAAGACCCTTCAGGAACGCACTTTCTACGGCAAGGAAAAGAAATCGCTCGCCTATGTCATCGCGATCATGAACATGATCCTGCATGGCATCGAGGCCCCCAACATCATCCACACCAATACGCTTACCGAAAACC
>JAKBDW010000498.1:0-4407 GCA_021834245.1 Pseudomonadota bacterium | reverse complement strand
GATCACGTCGTCGCCGGTTGCGATATCCATGTCGAGCGACTTCATGAAATCGGGCGTTGACGCCAGAACAGGGGTCTCGGCGCCATTGAATTGCACCTGCACTGCATCCGGCGCGACGCCGGCCTTATTCAGCACGTCGC
This sequence comes from Pseudomonadota bacterium, assembly GCA_021834245.1. GTDB lineage: Bacteria > Pseudomonadota > Gammaproteobacteria > Acidiferrobacterales > UBA6901 > JAJXUF01. The sequence goes on along the minus strand of JAKBDW010000498.1, from coordinate 4,267 downwards.
GCAGGCGCACGCCTCTCCACACGGCGTTGCCCATGGCGCCATTGGTCCACTGGCCGCCGGGAACGCGCGGGCTGAAGAGGCCACGGCCATTGCCGGAACACTGACAGACGGCAGTAAGCTCGACGGCTTCAAAGTTCTTCTTGAGGTCCGCGACGCTGAGAGAGAGCTCTTTCTTGACGCCACCATGCACATGGATTCTGAATTTGCCTTCGTCTATGGTGGTGGGAATGCCAGCCAGGTGCCAACGCACAAAGAACGCATCGTTGGGCGTGACAATACCATCGTTAAAAATATGAAACGGGGTTTCGAGCAGCGGCGGCCGTTCTGACATGATGATCATCGGACGCTTCTGCGGGTAGGTCCCGTACAGGCGCTTACCATTGACTATCGGTAGATCTACCGTCTTATCAAAAGCGCGGGCAATACCGGTTCCCGCCGCAAGGGCCAGGCCACCCAGGCCCGCGCCGAGACGCACGAAATTACGGCGCGAGATAGCGTGTGCGTTCTCAGTTTCGAGAATCTGGCCTTTCTTTCGACTCATATCCAATTTCCTCAATGGCGGTTATCGACAGTCAAAACGGTTCCTGCCATGGGAAACGCCGGCACAAACAAGCCTCTCCCAGCTGGCATGGGGCAACTACCAACGACCTGCGCAGGTGAATCAGAAAACGGCGCTAATCCTTTTAGTCACCGCAATCCGCTGAGGAATGTAATCATTCCGAAGATTCCGGCGCGACGACGTTATAGACCCACTATAAATATTCGATGCGGGACGGATTATTACGGTCCTAGACTTATTCGAAAATCCAGCCAACGACATATGTCTTAAGACTGGTTCTCGCAGCAGTTCATGGGGTTATGCCTTAATTAATGTGGGCATCAAACAATTCAGGGACTAACCCGCCGGGAGTCAGGAGTTGTTATGTGCGAAAAGAGGCCAAAATTGGCTGCAACTGGCCGGCAATTCCACAATATTCAATCAAATCCCTCTTTCGCTCGGGCAAAAAGCTGCCTGGTGCACCCGGTGGCGGGTTCATTAGCGAACGCGATAGACTTCGTCTGTGGGTTGGGTTTGCCTCATGCCTGCACTAAGGCTATATTGGAACAATGGCATGAGCCTCTTGGCTGCAGTTTGACAGCCCAGAGAATGAACACACCTCAAAACTAAGATTGTTCGAAGGTTCTATTGAAAATCCTGCTCGTCGATGACCATACGTTGTGCCGGGAGGGACTGCGCTTCGTGCTATGCCAGCTGACGAATGACGTCCAGATTCTAGAGGCCGGCACCTTCCGTGCGGCGCTGCTCCAGGCCAGCAATCATAAGAATGTAGATCTCTGCCTCCTCGATCTGGCCTTGCCGGACACGGCAAATTTCGACGCGCTCACGACGTTACACAATCGTTATCCTGGTCTGCCTATTATTGTTCTGTCAGATTCTGAAGAGCCCAGCGATGTGGAATACGCACTCGACGCCGGGGCATTGGGTTTTATCCCCAAATCGCTGTCCAGTGAGCTCATGTTGAGCGCGTTGCGACTGGTGCTGTCTGGCGGCATTTATGTACCGCCACGCCTCTTGGAACGAAATGGTGCTACCGGCGGACCGCGTCCGCGCGCGCCCTCTGCCAACTCGTCCTCAGATGAACCGCGCACAACCCCGCCGGAACGCGGCTTGACCGAGCGCCAGCTCGAGGTCCTGTCGTTCGTGGTCCAGGGTAAATCCAACAAACAGATCGCTGACGCCCTGAAACTGACTGAAGGAACGGTGAAGATCCACGTTGCCGCCATATGCAAGACTCTCAGCGTCGCCAACCGGACGCAGGCGGCAATCACGGCGATGCAGATGAACCTGCTTGCACACGCAGGGTGATCGATCGCTTGCTGGGCCGTTATCCGCTTCCGCGGATTAGAAAATTATTCATCAGTCAGGGAAGCAATGCTAAAACTCGCTTCTCTTCAGCAAAATTGCTGCAACCGGCTGCGCGGATAATCACTCAACAGCCATCAATGGCAATCTAAAGAAGTTCTCTTGCTTCGGCGCCTCTGTCATGGCGAAGCTGGCAATCGCATGAGCATTTTCAGCCCCCCAAGGAAACAGGCTAACCTGACTCAATGAGGGGCGACCAACCTCACGTTACTCTCTTCCATTACCAGTCTGCGCTCGGCAACGCAATGTCCGCATTCTGGGACCTGTCACTCGTATGAGCCCAGCGCACCTGCAGCCCCTCGTTGAGATACTTCATTACTGGCGAGAGGAAGAACTCGATCACGCGCCGGCTGTCGGTGATGATATCGGCCTTGACCGTCATGCCGGCTGAGAGCGGGACCTCTTGACCGTCCACGAGCATGGTGGAACGCTCTGGCTCAATGTGGATGATGATCGTGGTGCTGAAGAATCCGGACGCATATTCCACGATATGAGACAACGCGCGCCGCACCATCGTCGAGAACTATGATCTCAAGAGCGTTTGTTTGCCAAGGCAGCTCGAACTGCTCGATGAACTCCGGGATCGGAGGTGAAAGGAGCTTGCCTCGAGTGGCAACACTGGGAGTGGCACGGGATAATCGGCACGTTAGTCAAGCAATTCTTGTTGACGACCGACCAAATGGGTCGCTAAAGCTTCAAGTTTTACGGAACAAAGGTGCCCCGAGCGGCTCAGTCCGAAGACGTGTCCGCCCCCGGCCCATTCGCTTTCGGAATAATCGCGGGCGCGGCCGGCGGCAAATCTTTGGGCCAGTCACGCACATGCACATCTTGCTGCGGAAACGGCATTTCGATCGCATGCTTGCGAAACTCCGCATCGATCGCGAAATTCAAGTCGCTCATCACCTGCAGACGCTGGTCGATGTGGCCGATATGGCAGTGCAGCTCAAAATTAAGTGCGCTATCACCAAAAGAAAGAAAGAACACTTTGGAAGCCCGGTCTGGATCGTCGTGGATCACGAGGGGATGTCCGTCGGCGATTTTCAATAGCAGGTCTTTCACTTGGCCCGTATCACTACCATAGGCAATCGACACCGGCACGCGCACGCGTCCGCGCGGATCGTATAGCATCCAATTAGTCACCTGCCCGGAAATCAGCTCGGAATTCGGTACGATGACATCCGCTCTGTCGAAAGTCTGGATCTGCGTCGAGCGGATACGGATTTTCCGCACATACCCTTCGGTGCTGCCGACCACGATCCAGTCGCCCGCCTTGATCGGACGTTCAAACAACAGTATCAGACCGGAGATGAAGTTGTTGACGATATTCTGCAGACCGAAACCGATGCCGACAGAAAGCGCACCGGCGATGATTGCCAGGTTGCTGAGCTCCAGGCCCGCCACGCTCAGCGCTGCCACGATCGCGATCGCCGTCCCGGTATAACCGCTCATCGTCACCATGGCCTCGCGCGCACCGGGCTCAAGATGGAGCTTGCCCAACCAGTGGCGCTTCAGGCGTGCGCGCACCCAGCCGCTCAGTCCAAACAACACAACAAAGACCAGCAACGCGAGCACAATGCGTGCCGGAATAACGCGCAGCGACCCGACGACGAACCCGTCGACCAGATAGCCGCGCACTTCGAGCGCGGCCGCATCGGAAAGACCCCAGATGCGCATGAGTGCAAAGAGAAATCCCACCCACAGCAGCAGTGACACGGCGATCCGGAACCAGATCAGCCCCGGAATGGGCTGGTCTTCACGCAGCTCCAATGCGCGGCGCAGCCCCTGGTGCCAGGCGTAACGACCGGCGTTGAGTCGCTCGAATAGCTCGGTGAACAACCGGCTCACCAGCGCAAGAAGGCCGGCTGCCAGCAGGGTGCCGGTCAAGGCGCGCAGCGCCGCAGTCGACAGGTTGCGATAACCCAGCACCTCTGCGCTCAACGCGCCGAGCAGCGCGAGCACGAGCAACGCACGCAGGAAGCGGTAATGGGATAAACGACCAATGTGGCCAATGAGCCAAACGGCCCATGCTACGTTCAAGGTGAACAGGATTACAAAAATGCCGCGCGCCAAAAGGAGAGCCGGCGGCGGAAGACTCTGGGCGACGAGAGTGCCAAACCCGAGGTATCCAATGTAACCCAGCAGCAGCAGTACTCGCAGGCGCGCCGCCAGCGATCGGGCGATTCCTGATGGTAAGGAGACAAAGAGCGCTGCCGGCGGAAACGGCACCAGGAAAAGACGGATCAACGCGAGCGCCAAAAAATAGGCAGGCAGCCCGTAAGCCACCAGATTGATAAACGGCAAAGGCGCCACATTGCCGATTGCAAGCTTGAGGATGAGCGCAGC
>JAKBDW010000182.1:3270-4420 GCA_021834245.1 Pseudomonadota bacterium | reverse complement strand
AATAACGTTCAATACGCGCATAGCGATTTACGCACGCGGGTAAAGGTTCTTGGCCTATGAGCATCCAGATTTGCTTCGGGATCCGCCATTTTGGCGGATTCAGACCAGGAGCGTAAAATCAGATGCACAACGCGCATTACAATCAAAAAGAAGTCCAGGCAACCGGATTTTCGGATGCCGGCCAAATTTCCTTGTTTGAAGTCGCCGTACAATTCACCATTGCAGATTCGCCGCGTACCGAGATCGCCGTCAACGTGAGAATTTGTTTCTCTTGCGCCAAACAGTCGGAACTGGCGGTCGAACCTTTTTCTTTTGATGTGTGACTTGAATTCGTCATGCATTAACTTATCTCAGCTGCTCACGGCGACCGCTGCGGGATCAACATGCGACCCAGAGTCTGAGCGAGGTCCGCTCCGTAGCGATCCAGCCCTAGACGCTGCCTGCCTGCAATGGCAGCCCCGCGATGGGCCATCAAGTATTCCGGTTCAGCAAAATAGCGATGCAGTGCTTGCGCAATAGCCTCCGGATTCTGGATAGGCACAATGTGTCCGTCGACTCCGTTCCTTATAAGAGAGCCGGAATTTGGAGTCGCAATTGCCGGAATGCCGCTGGCCAGTGCCTCATAAATGACTGTTGCGGAACCTTCGCAAATCGAGGGCAGAACAAAAACGTCAGCCCAGTCGATTAGCTCCTTCATTTTCTGGCGCGGCACCGCGCCGAAAAAAGTGGCCACTTGCTGATAACGAAGAAGTTTTTCGGGAGCAAGTGCGACTGACCCCGCAAATCGTCCCTGCACTGCCGCTGGGCCTAGCAGTCTCAACGCCTCGAGCAGGTACGGGGCGCCTTTTCGCAGTCCAACTTCACCGGCAAACAGAACCCGCAAAGGCTCATTGTCGGATTTTGGTTTCTTGGGTAGAGCGCGGAATCGGGCCAGGTCGATCCCGTAAGGCACTACGACACATTTGTTGCGGTCAACGCCAAGACTGGTCAAGCCATCACATACGAATTGAGATCCCCCGATGATGACATCCGCAAGCCGCCACTCGGCCTGTTCCCGTTCGCTCAGGGGATCCGGTCCAGCATCGTCAGTCAGTCCGGGCTGCCATCCTGACCACCGTTCAAGCTCTTCTGACAGTAATCGCTTCTGTAT
>JAKBDW010000182.1:0-3260 GCA_021834245.1 Pseudomonadota bacterium | reverse complement strand
TGTTCGAGAACCGTTGCAATTTCCCTGTTGGTTTTTGCAAACCGGAAGAGCTCGAGCGCCGCGCCATTAAATCCGAAGATAAGACCGACATCATTCATCCCGCGGCGTAAAATAAGTTCGTTAAATCGGCGATTTCCGTCCGCAAACAGAGTTCGAAACGCTATGGAATCGCCTGCGCGCTTGCGCCGCCACCAGGTGTGAAAGCCAAGACTTTCAAACGATACAACCTTTGATGCGTCAATTTCTGCCTTTCGCCCTAACCAGCGTGTAATGGCCCGGCTTCGCAACCGGGTCGGTATCGCGCTCAAAAGTCTTGAAAGCCACGGCTTATTACCGAGGTAATTGTCGGTATAAAACCGGCCCAGCAGTCCGTGCTTGTCCAGCAATACAGGGACTGCGTAATGCATGCGCGCACCAAGCATGGCAACGTGCACGCTGCCTTTCTGCCGAGCATTCATTTGCTGGCCCTGCAAAAGTTCGTCATCTTGGTGATTTCCTGCCAATTGCCTGCCATAGAATGGCGCGGCCGGCACATACCGCCTCACTACACGTCGCCAGATTTAGCCCCCACCAATCACTGGCTCGCATAAACAGCCGGGAACGCAGATGCGTCGCGAGGTACAGGGAAGACAAGGAATAGGCGACAAGCAGGCTTACGGCGATTCCAAGCAAGCCGATCCGCTTTCCGATGAGAAAGGACAAGGCGATAAACGTGGTCAGGGCGATCACCTCGGAAATGCTGCTTGCCTTTGACTCTCCCAGGCCACGCAGGCTTGAGACGATAATCTGGCGCATGGCAATCGGAATGTTTGCAATTAGCAGGACAACCGTTAGCGAGACTGCCGGACGAAACGCCTGGCCAAAAAGAAGAGGAACCAGCCACGGGGACAATCCAGCCAGCGCGATGGACGTAATCACAAGCAGCAACATGGCATGGCGCAGGTATTTTCCCAGATACTGGCGTTGGGATTCCGTGTCAGCGAGTCTGCCGATATTTGGAAAGGTGATGGTATGAAAGCTGTTGGCGATTACGTTGAGTCCGGAAGATGCCACCGTGAATGCGACCATGTAAAGACCGATCGAGGTATTGTTCCACATGGCCATCAAGACGATCCTGTCGGCCTGGCTCGCAACCATGATCAGGACAACAGTAATATGGAACCGGCACCCGATCTGGAGCAGTCGCTTCGTCTCATTGTATGACACCGCGCCGGGGGACAGTTCTTTGCGATCCGCAATGATCCGCACGAGCGATACGACAACCGTTGAAAGGACGCTTGCCAGTACCACGTTATTCACCGTAACCGCCTTAAAATGCCACAACCCTATCAGGCTGATCAGGTAAATCACCGGCACGGACAGGCTTAACAGATTAAATCGCCAGAACTTCAGTCTTCCCTGATCGACGGAACGCAGTACCAGAATGGTAAAGCCGAAGGGAAACAGAAGAATTAGATAGGTGCGAGCCAATGGCATCCAGCTGTCACGTTGAGCGCCAAGCAAATAGGGCAGCGCAATCAAGCCGACGACAGCAGTGCACCCGGCGAGGACGAGGGAAAGCCAGAAAGCGCTCGATATTATCGTTTTGCTTTGGGCCTCAGGCTGGCTCAGTTGGTAGGTGGTTGATTGATTCAGCCCAAATGACCCCAGGCCAAGAAGAAGTTGCGGCCAAAACTGAATTGCGGCCAGCACCCCACGGCCCTCCGGCAGAAGAAGGCGTGCGGTAACGATCCCCGTAACAACTCCGGCAAGAAGAATCATGCCATTTGTCATCATTGTCCCTAACCAAATTGTCGTCGAGCGCTGTGTCATGGTGTTTTGAGCCTGGGTGGTGCAGTGAACGGATCACCCGTCGCTACATGACTTGATGGAGAAAGTGGATTGCGACCTGGAACAGGCTGCAGGCGCGCTTTGGATGCGATTCAACGCACGTCAATCGTACCCTGGATTTCGATACGATGTTCATCATGACTTTCTTGCACAGCGTCGGTTGCATCGTACGGATATCAAATATCTGCAGAAACCCCTTTATGGATCCGTGCCGCGTAATGCCACAGGCTACCTCGAATCTGCCAGCAACCTCTTCAGGGCACGGCCAAATCCGAAAACATAGCGTAATACAAATTTCAGCAAAAGGTAATCGAGCAGGGAGGCCGGGAAGCTTCGACGGTTAATAAACAGTACGTCGGCATTGGTTCTTGACCATTCAATGCAATAAAAGCCAAGCGCGCGCAGCCTTCGTTTGATCCGCCTTACATCTTCCTCGATTTTCAGCTCTGGTATGAAATCGTGGAATTCGACGCTGATTTGGCGAATTTTCCTCAGTACATCGTCCGGCGTGGAATCGAACAATGCAATTTCGGCCCCTTCTATGTCCGCTTTGAGAAGGTCAATTCTTTGCAGCTCCAGGCGACTTATGAGGGTGCCTAGAGTTATCCCCTCGACAACCTGGGTCTGTCTGGCAGAGTGCGACGCGTCGACCAAAATCGAGTTAGCTTCCGGATTGTCGGAGAGGTACATCTGAAGCGGTCCGTTGTTGGCGGAAATTGCAAAATTATATAGATGCACTTTTGGCGCTGGTGGTATCGCGGCATACAAGGCGGGTACAGCCTCGATAGCGTGACAGGTGCTGCCGAAAGTTTTCGCGATCCATCCTGAGAACTCACCTTTGTGAGCGCCAAGATCGAGAACGATAGATTCTTCATCAAGCCCATCGGCTAGCAAATGATGGTTTCTGACAGAGATGACGTTTAGCAATGATTCCTCCTTATGCTTACCCGCTGTGCGTACAGCGATAGAAGCATGGATAGTGGAGCATCTTCCGATTTGAAATTCCGGGCCTGTCTCAACCTACGTTTTCTGTCAAAGCCGAAAGGCATTGGCTATAGGCTATTAACCGCGCAACCCAATGGGGACCACGGTTCCGCCCGTCCTAGCGATTGCACTCCCCATTTCAAGTGAAGGGTTGGTTGCATTTTCCCACTGTTGCGACGGGGCGGCTTCATGACCGACCTTGCGACACCAGAGGCGCTACACAATTAGTCACAGACGTGTGTTATCTCAACTTCACATCCTGCGCGAATGTGCCCGAACGGTCATTGATTTTCCGATCGCGCAACCTTGCTGCAGGATTGCCGGTGTATATCCCGAATGGTTCGGTATCCCTGTGGAGAACGCTAGCAACTGTAAGCACAGAGCCTTGGCGGACATGGAGGCCCGGACAGACTATGGATTGTGCACCGATCCAAACCCCGTCATCG
>JAKBDW010000479.1:0-4424 GCA_021834245.1 Pseudomonadota bacterium | reverse complement strand
AGAGCAGGTGAAAATTGCCGAATGGCTTGCAAGCGAGTCCAAGGCTGGCAGAGGCAGAAGAAATGTGGGTGCTACGCCTCACCCATCGCGCAGTTCCGAAAGGTCGTTGCGCAACAGACGCGAGGGAAAAATTTCATCGTTAGAATACGGCGGCAACCAGGCAAGCAAAGGCTAATCCGCTCCGCCACGTGAGTACCGTTCGGTTGCGAGCAGCTGGATGCGGCACCTCAGCGTCGCATCCCATAGCTAAACGACGGCCGCGTGCCTGCGGTATGAAACGGCTGCTGTCGACTCATCCATTGCCGTTGAGAACGACCGTCATCGCGATGTAAGCGCCCAGGCTGATCAGCACCGGCAACGCCAGCGCAATGGCAACCCCGATTGTAAAACGAAGGTCTGATCGATTGTCGCCAGGTCGCGCGGCAATTTCCGCAGCGAACTCCGCAGCCGCCCCCGTATTGTTGCCCATGCTCGCGAGCTGTGGCGGATCGTCGAACATGGAGAGCGCGGGCCCCTCGATGACAACATCGGCCTCTCCGACCTCTGGTTCACTCACGACGGGTGAACTCTCGTCTTCAAATGTGACGCCGAAAAAATTTTCCCTGCGCCAGACCATGCGACAGCTTCGCCGCAGATTGTCGAATGACAGCTCGAATGTCAGGGGCAGGATGGCCTTCCCTGACTTGTAAATGCCGGCCCCACCATGTCCGAGATCGGTGACTTCGACGTTGCAGGCATGCTCGCCGGTTTGCTTGCCAAACGATATCGCGGCATCCTTGGAGGTTCTGGTTCTGCCGACGGATCTCCGATCATCCATTTGCACTGGCGCTCACCCACTGGGTTGACTGACAGCCCCGTTTCCCAGCTCGGAAAATACCCGGCAGTGGTGAGAACTTGGTAAATCGCAGTCTGCAGCCCCCGAACCGACATGGGCTGCGAGCCGGCCGATACACCCAAGACGCCGGCCTCGCCCCATGACGCGACATTGGCTGGGCCTATTTGCAGGCCATCGGTTCTGGCGAGCTGGCAAGGTTCTTGCGATCCCGGATCTCGAGCCCGTCAGCAAAGGGTTTCTTGTCCCGGAACGGGACCGGAGGGATAACCAAATGAAACAGCCGTATCATTCCGGGATGACCAACGATGCCGCGAACAGGCACGCGGCAAAGGTCAAGGCGTTGGTCAATGAGCTTAATCGACGCGTTGATATCCTTGAGAGCGAAATCGCCAGAGAAGAAGAACGCGCCGGGGTGTCAGATCCGTTCCATGCGGCCTACCCCGTCCTGGCGCGAACGTTGACCGCCCACCGCGACAATCTGCGGCAAACAATTGCAATGCTCGAACAGCGGCTTCCTCCTGAACCAGCGCAGGTCGCATAGGCTGTCCGGAAATTGGGTCGTTTTGGCAAACGGCTCGGTCTGCAGAGGTCACCACCGCGAGCTGCAGCGGCGACGAATTGGGTTCGTTTTGGCAAAAACCGACGACGCTCCCTCGCCTTCCCGCTGCCCATCCCGTCCGGCGTCCGATGGGATTGCTCTTCCACGAGCGGGTTCGTTTCGAAAAGCGGGCCCCGCCATCTGTCAGTTTAATCTTTTCGATGCCCGGCTGCGTTTGGTGAGTGCGTACCTCTCATAGCGATCCAACGCAGCCAGCTGTTTCAGGGGCTTGACGTTCGCCTCCAGGCTCCTGTTCAGATCGATGCTGGCCCAATGTTCGGCGCGGATCGCTTCGATCCGCGCCATTTGCGCCTGGGCACTCGAGAATTCTTCCGCCGCCACCATTCGCTCTGGACTTGCGTGTTCGCCGGCCAACACCGCAGCGAGTACGGGTGGTTCGTCAGCGGATGGCACAGCGCCCGACCCTTGCCGGGAGAGACCATGCCGGAAAGCGTTGCGACTGGATTTTTGCTTTCCAGCCGCGGTCTTTGGCCCGGTACTACGCTTTGCGTTGGCACGGTTGGCAGCGATCTGTCTTTCTGACGCCATCGCGTCCGATCCCCTACTCTAGTTTTGAGCCAGTCCTTCCAAGTTGATATCCAGTGTTGTCCCCCAGTCTTGAATCTTATCAGGCTTTTGTGGTGGGTCATTTCGGCGGGATTCGGACCGCCGGTCGAGTTCTTTTTGCAGCGCACGTTTGGCATTCGCCCGATGATTGTCCATCCGGTCAAATAAAAGCAGCTCCTTGCCCCGCATCTGAATTGCCTCGGCCAGGATATGATCATCAGTAATTCCGCAGTCTGCGACCTTTTCCCTTGCCTCCTCCCTAGCCTCCTCGTCGTCTGCATAATAATCGCGGGCAACCGTTTCCGGAACAGTTATCAAGCCACCGGACAACGGACTGACGAAGCGTCTAAGCAAATGCGTCAAAGCAGTCCGCAACGCGCTATCGAGAAGGGCGATATTGCACCTGTTTAAACGTTCCTGCTCCCAATTCTTTATCGCCAAATGGTTGACATCGAGCCAGTCCGAAAGGCACTCCGGTTTGCGCTCCTCGGCGAATGCCTCCCACCACATCCAGTATGCCTTTTCGCTTTCACCTTGCATCAGGCGGGGCGTGCCCACCATTTCCTTGATCTGGTCAGCGGTGAACTTCTGATTTGATGACATTTTCTTTTCCGAATCTGCGAAGCTTTTGCTCGCTCTGTTGCTGCTTTGCGACGGCGTTGTCATCCAATTTCCCACCATCCAATTCGAGCGTTCAGGAGAGACGCTCGATCGTCACGGGATTTGTGGACGACGGCACGGTCGTGCGCATGATGTAACGATTGAGAAGGCCGCAACATCCCGGCGGCCACAGCATGCAGAACCTACCGCTTCCGGCAGTTCTTGCAGGACTAATCGATGAACTAGGGCTACCCGTCCCCGGACCCCGCTCCCGATGTTCTAGCCCGACGCACCCACCGTCTCCGGCGGCGCGGACAAGACTAGCCGACAAGAGATGCATCCTGTCAGTCATCGCATCGTCGGTCTGCATTTCGCGGCTCTATCCGAGCTACCGTCCCCGGAAGCTCTGAGTATTACCGACACTAGGGCTACCCGTCCCCGGACCCCGTTGCTGATCTGCAGATCTAGCTCGCTTTAAACCACCGTCTCCGGCAGCTCTGGCAAGACTAGCCGACAAATGGTCGAACCGTTTCCGAACATCTGTTTGCCGACTTCACCCTAGGACAGCAGAATTGCTTAATCGTTAATGGAGCGAAATTCGCATTACGTAGCTGCGCACCCAATGCCGGCTACGAGCAATTCGTTGCCGGATCTCATGCAGTCCGCTGTCACGGAGTGCTCGCCTTTTCACGACGGCCAAATGCTCAAGGTGACGACGTCGGAAATTGAGCGCTTGTGCCGGCTGATCCCCGGCATAGGGCTTTTGCCGCAAGATCCTCTTCCGGGCGCAAGTTACAAGCCTGGACTTCTTACAGGCCCCGCTTCGGATGAGAGGAGCGCGCCTTAACGCCTCTGCTTCGAAGGCTTCCGAAGTCGAACGCCGGGCCCGCCTCCGTTCTCGTCGATGAATTGGACGCCAGCTTTTTCAAGAGCTTTGACGATGGCATCGATGGTCCGGTGCTGCGCACCTAATTCGCCGGGTTGCGTCTCCAACCTTTTGATACTCGGCAGCGAAACGCCAGAGGCCACCGCCAATTCCTTCTGCTCCCATCGAAGCAACATTCTGGCCGCGCGGACCTGTTCACTAGTTAAAGGCAATTTTTAATACCCCAGGTATTGACTTCATCAGCCTTCGGCTTTAATACCTAGAGTATCGCGAGGTCCATGGCAATCCAGATGCACCTTTTCGGTGAACGGCGGAGCTATGCCACGGGTCTGCGACCCTGTTTCATAACAAGTAAAAGCTTGGAGCTAAACCGATGACAACAGAACGCCGCTCCTTCATAGGCGGTTCAGACGCCCGGATCATTATGGGCAGCGACGAGGCTGCCCTGATCAAGCTTTGGCGGGAGAAGCGCGGAGAAATCGAACCGGAAGATCTTTCCGGAGACCTCATCGTCCAGCTCGGGACTGTGACCGAGCGTCTCAACCGGCGCTGGTACGTGAAGAACAGCGGCCGGGTCGTGACCGACGTTCAGCGGCGGGTGTTTCATTCCGTTCATCGCTGGATGGCGGCGACGCTGGACGGAAAGGTTGTCGAAACCGGTGCCGTGTTCGAGGCCAAGTTCGCTCTGCCGTGGAATTTCTCGGAAGAGGCCGCGGCGGAAAAACATATGGCCCAGCTGCAGCACAACATGTGGGTGACCGCTTCGAGGACGGCGGTGCTGTCCATCATCACCGGCGGCGGCAAATGGGTGGAAATGACCATTCCCGCCGACCCGCTGTATCAACATCTTTTGCTCACCGCGGAAAAGAAGTTCTGGCGCTGCGTCGAAACCGGCGAGCCTCCTCACCTCTTCGGCATCGAACCACCGCGGCCGAGGG
>JAKBDW010000233.1:0-4428 GCA_021834245.1 Pseudomonadota bacterium | reverse complement strand
TAATGCCGCCGACATCTGGCGATACCACGACGACGTCGCGATCAGCCGCAAGCTCGACGAAATATTTGACAAACAGCATGCGCGCTTCAAGATGCTCGGTAGCACAGCGAAACGCATTTTGAAAAGCTGCCAAGTTGTGCACGTCAAGAGTTACTACCCGGTCCGTGCCAACCGATTCGAACATCCCGGCCACGTAGCGCGTTGTCACCGGATCTCGTGACTGGGTCTTCCGGTCTTTCCGGGCGTAGGCAAGGTATGGCACAACTGCGGTAACCCGAGCGGCTGCGGCATCTTTGAGGGCACCAATGAAAAACAGCAACCGGCACAGCTTGTCATTAACGCTCTGATTCTGGTCTTCATAAAGCGACTGCACAACGAAAATGTCGCGACCACGAACGCTTTCGAGCGGACGAATCTTGTGCTCGCCGTCTTCAAATTCGCGCTCCTCATGTCGCCCCGCAGACATGCCAAGCGACGCGCTAACGCGCGTCGCAAACTCGCTGCCGGAATTCAAGGAAAACACGCTGATGTCTGTGGCGTTCATCGCATTTCGCCTTGACCACGGGGCCCCATAACTGACTCGCTGGCAACTCGATGTCATACTTGCCCAGCGCCGATCTCACTCGATCTCGATGATTCGCGGGCTGCACGGCAAGGCATTTGATCCCTGCCAGGTGTCGGTGTGTGGTGATTCAGTCCGGGCATGGAAACCGGGCACCGCTTATCACCGCCAGTTGTCAGTGCGTGAACTGCCCGTGACGCGCCGATTTCAGCAATGAAAGGAAGGTTTCACCGTCTACCTGGATCACCTCCTCGTGATCTCCGGCTTCAAAATAGACAACAGGTTCGCCCACAAGGCTGTCGTCGAGGATCGTCTCCATGCCATAGGCCGGCCCCATGGGCGGAATCGCACCCACCTCACAATCCTTAAACACCGGCGCAATCCTCCCCTCCGCAGCAAGCTCAAGCCGTCGGCCAAGCAGTTGCGAAAGCCGGGGCATGCTCACGTGACGATCACTGGGAACCACGGCCATAAGGTAACCATGCGCATCGCTCAAAACGACGGCTTTTGCAAGCTGCTGCGCAGAGATCACTACTGATTCGGCTGTTTCCCGGCTACTGTGAGTACGTGGATGAGGGAAAACCGCATAGCGGACGCGATGGGCTTGAAGATAATCGGTGACTGTTCTGGAAATGGCCATATAAGCGCTCCTCCTGATGACTGGAGCTGATTGCCCGGCTAGTTACCCCCACCGGTGCCGTTGACCAGCTCGTTGTCGACGAGTCTGGCGGTTTCCTCCAGTCGCAACTTGCTCAGTGCGCCACGCAATGTCTCCGGGAATATTTCATAAAACATTAGCCCAGCACTATCGCGCGACGCCCACACCACCAGAGCCGGAACACGGTAGATTCGTAAGATGCCGGCCGACTCCAAGGCAAATGTAAGATTAACGTGCAAGTTGGGGGTCAAGGCTTGCTCCAGCGTATCGACGCACACTCCTCCTGCGCCGAGATCGCGGATTTTCGCGTGTACTTGACCAAGGGCCGGACTATTAAGGACGACCTTCGCTGCCATCCGTCTGCGAATATGCCAACGATGTTCCATCATCGTATCCTCCCAATTGCTCCGTGAATTAAATGTAGGTCCCAAGCCAGATCGATGCATTGATACAGGTCAAAAATAGACCTGAGCGAAACACCGTTTGTTCCCATCAGCGTTGAAAAATGCGAAAAGGTCGACATCCGTTCAAATCCGTGAACACGCAAGACAATCCGGAGTACGTTGCCGGACCGGATTGTCAGAAGCAGTGACAGATCATGAGCCGTCCATCACTGCACGCCCGGGATTGAAAACTACCAATTCGCCTTCACCGCCTTCAGAAACCTAACTATAGATTTTAGGACTGGATTGTGACACCGCCAAGAAAACAGCTGCCGTGCGATTGCTTGGCGAGGTGAATCCTGCAAAGAAAGGCATCTGATGCCGAAAGGTGTATGGCAATATCCATATCCTGTGTCGCAGGCTGTGCTCGCTGCACCCACCCCGGCGAATGACGGACATTCACCCGGGCAATCCCTTCAAATCCAGAAGTACATGCTAATATGGTTGCAGCGATGCCCGGCGGCGGCGTCGCCATGGAGACCCGTGGCACCATGCGTATTCGCGAAATCCCTTATAACTACACGTCTTTTTCCGACCGCGAAATCGTCATTCGCTATCTTGGCGAAACGATGTGGAACACCCTTAATGAACTGCGCGGCACCCGGCGCACCGGGCGCTCGGCGCGGATGCTCTTTGAAGTTCTGGGGGACATGTGGGTTATCCACCGCAATCCCTACATTCAGGACGATCTGCTGGAAAATCGCAAAAGACGCGGCTCGCTTGTCCATGCCCTACATCACCGGCTCGACCAAATCGCGGCTCGGGCAGAAGGCAATCCACTGACCATCACGCTGATCGGGCGGGCACGGCAGGCGGTTCAGGAGTTTGAGCAATGGTTTCCGCGCCAAGATGAGTGGCGCAGGCGGCTGCGCAAGCTACTTGCACGTGTGACACGGGCGGACAATATCGATTTCAGCAGTCTGGCGCGGGTGTCCCACGTCACGGATGCGACTGACTGGCGAGTTGAGTATCCGCTTGCCGTGGTCACTCCGGATACGGAAGAGGAAACGGCTCTTGTAGTCCGCAGTTGCATCGAACTCGGACTTACGGTGATTCCGCGTGGTGGCGGCACTGGCTACACCGGCGGCGCAGTGCCGCTGCATGCCGAATCGGTGGTGATCAACACCGAAAAACTGGACGCGCTTGGGGCTATTGAGTTACGCGAACTGGAAGGAGTCGCCGGCAAGGTACCGACTGTTCGCGCGCAGGCCGGCGTGATAACGCTGAACGTTTCTAAGCTTGCTGAAGCCAACGGCTACAGTTTTGCGGTTGATCCGACATCACAAGACGCCTGCACGATCGGCGGCAACGTCGCCATGAACGCCGGCGGAAAAAAGGCGGTTCTCTGGGGTACAACGCTCGACAACCTGGTCTCCTGGCGCATGGTGACGCCGGACGCACAATGGATCGAAGTAGAGCGCCTCAATCACAATCTTGGCAAGATACATGAGCAGGCACAAGTCGTCTTCCGCATCAGCCATTTTGAAGTCGACGGCAAGACACCGGCAGGCGAACCACGTTTTCTGCGGATTCCCGGAAATTCTTTCCGCAAGATCGGCCTTGGAAAAGATGTCACAGACAAGTTTCTGTCCGGCCTGCCTGGAATTCAGAAAGAAGGCTGCGATGGCCTCGTCACATCGGCCGTTTTCATACTGCATCGCATGCCCACGCATTTGCGAACCGTTTGTCTTGAGTTCTTTGGACACGATTTGAGCAAGGCAGTACCGGCTATCGTCGAAATAAAGAATTATCTCGACACACACCCGGAAGTGCTTTTGTCCGGTCTCGAACATCTTGATGAGCGGTATGTCAAGGCAGTCGGCTACACCACTAAAGCGGCACGCCGTGATCGCCCTAAGATGGTTTTGCTTGTTGACGTAGCGGGTGACAAGCAAGATACGGTCGCTGATGCGGCGTCGGCTATTGTGCGCATGGCCAACGCGCGTGGAGCCGAAGGTTTCATTGCGGTGAGTCCGGAGGCGCGCCGCCGCTTCTGGCTTGATCGATCGCGCACGGCCGCAATCGCCAAACATACTAACGCATTTAAGATCAATGAAGACGTCGTAATTCCGCTCGATCGCCTCGCCGAATATGCCGCGGGAATCGAACGCATCAACATTGAGGAATCCATTTCCAACAAATTGCGCATTATTGACGCAGTGCGCAACTATCTGGGCGAACTTGCCGATGCGCCACTGCCCACCTCCGACTATGAAACCAGTCATGAATCCAGCGCCATTTTGATCGACAAGAAGACAGCGGCGCGCGAGGTTCTTGAGCGGGTCCATTCGCGCTGGTCCACTATACTCGCTGGGCTGGATAAACTGGTGGAGTCAGTCGGCAGTTTGTTTGACGCCGAAACATCAAGTCGCGCTAAACCCGGAGACAGGGTAGTACAGCTGCTTCTAAGACACGATTTGCGAATATCGTATCGCGCCGAGGTGGAAGGACCGCTGAAACAGATTTTCGGCGGTCTCGAGCTCGAACCAATACGTCGGCAGCTTGACCTGATTCATGCCGGCGTTCGCAACAGCCGCTTGTTCGTGGCCACACACATGCACGCTGGCGACGGCAATGTTCATACCAATATTCCGGTCCACTCCAATGACTATGTCATGCTACAGGAGGCGGATCGCATCGTTACGCGTGTGATGTCGCTTGCCCGTGCGCTGGGAGGCGTGATATCCGGTGAACACGGCATTGGGATCACCAAAATTCAGTATCTCGACCCTGCAGTCATCGAAGCGTTCGCCCGATACAAGAAA
>JAKBDW010000361.1:0-4431 GCA_021834245.1 Pseudomonadota bacterium | reverse complement strand
AATCTGACCGACTATGGTGCATTTGTGGATCTTGGCGGGATCGATGGACTCTTGCATATCACCGACCTGGCCTGGAAGCGCGTTAAGCATCCTTCCGAAGTGCTCAAGATTGGTGATGAAATCGAGGCCAAAGTGCTGCGTTTCGACCGCGAGCGCAATCGCGTGTCCCTGGGACTTAAGCAGCTGGGCGATGATCCGTGGGTTGATCTGGCGCGGCGCTACCCGGAAAGCACGCGGCTTTTCGGCAAGGTCACGAACATTACCGATTACGGCGCCTTCGTCGAAATCGAGGAGGGCGTAGAGGGTCTGGTGCACGTGTCCGAGATGGACTGGACCAACAAGAATGTTCATCCGACCAAGGTGGTGCAGCTGGGCGACGAAGTCGAAGTTATGGTGCTGGACATCGATTCCGAACGCCGGCGTATTTCGCTTGGCATCAAGCAGTGTCAGCCGAATCCGTGGGAAGAGTTTGCCGCCACCCATAACAAGAACGACAAGGTGACCGGCCAGATCAAGTCAATTACCGATTTTGGCGTTTTTGTAGGCCTTGAGGGCGGCATCGATGGTCTTATACACCTGACCGACCTGTCCTGGGGTCGCCCGGGCGAAGAAGCCGTGCGCGATTACAAGAAGGGGGACGAGGTTGAGGCCGTGGTTCTGGCCATTGACCCGGAGCGTGAGCGCATTTCGCTTGGCATAAAGCAGATGGAAGGTGATCCGTTCACGAGCTACGTGGCCGAACACGGCAAGGGCAGTATCGTCAAAGGTACGATTACCGCAGTTGACGCGAAGGGCGCAGTGGTTAAACTTTCTGATGAGGTCGAGGGATATTTGCGCGCATCCGAACTTTCGCGAGATCGGGTGGAGGATGCCCGCACTGTACTCAAAGATGGCGATGTCGTGGAGGCCAAGATCACCACGATAGATCGCAAGAACCGCAAGCTCACCCTGTCCGTCAAGGCAAAGGACATGGAAGAGGAAAACGAGGCGGTTCAGGAGTACACGCGTAAGACCGGTGCTGGGGCATCAACCCTTGCCGACAAGCTTAAGGAAAAGCTGGTCAACAAGGACGGCTAGGCGCTGGTCGGCGCACGGTCGTCCTCGGCTGGAGACGTGCGCAGTCCTGAGGATGCCAGAGATGACCAAATCAGAGTTGATTGCAGTGCTTGCGGCAAAGCAGCCGCAACTTGAGTATCGGGATGTGGAGCTTGCGGTGAAGGAACTGCTTGAGCAGATGTCTGCCGCCTTGGCGGCGGGCGAGCGCATCGAGGTGCGTGGCTTTGGCAGTTTCTCGCTGCATTATCGACCGCCGCGCATGGGGCGTAACCCAAAGACCGGCGACTCGGTGCGCGTCCCGGACAAGCACGTGCCTCATTTCAAGCCCGGCAAGGAGTTGAGGGAGCGCGTCGATCTTTAGAAAGTGGTCTTTAGCGCTAAATGAACAGTCCCGCTTTCGGGACGCAAGAAAACGGCATTCGGATATCTCCAATGCCGTTTTTTTGTTTCTGAGCACAGTTCGCAGGGTCCACGGTATGCGGTTAAACCAAGACGGCTTTTCCAGTATCTTGTCACCTTGGCCCTGATTCCGAAATCACCGGAGGCTACATGAAGCGGCTGTTGTACTTTCTGCTTGGCATTATTGTGATGTTCCTGGGTCTGAGTTTCGCTTTCAAGAACGCTCAGGTTGTCGCGCTAAATTACTATTTTGGTCTGCAGTGGGAGAGCCCGCTTTCCCTGATGCTGCTTGCAACGCTTGCCGTTGGCGTGGTCCTCGGCTTTGTGGCTAGTCTTGGCATGGTCCTGCGCATGCAACGGCAACTGGTACGTGCCCGACGCGAGATCCGCGAGATTGAACAGGAGGTCATGAACCTGCGAGCACTGCCGATTAAGGACGTGCTATAGCGCATGCAGTTAGAGTGGATCGACTTATTATGGATGTTACTACCGATCGCGGCCGCCTCGGGATGGTTGGCGGCGCGCATGGATCAGAAGCATCGCGATGGCAAGCCGCGCGATCTGCCGTCGGCCTATTTCCAGGGCCTCAATTTCCTGCTGAATGAGCAGCCCGACAAAGCTATCGAGGTCTTCATTCAGGTCCTCGAAGTCGACTCGGATACAGTTGAAACCCACCTTGCCCTGGGAAATCTTTTTCGCCGGCGCGGCGAAGTCGAGCGCGCGATCCGCATTCACCAGAATCTCATCGCCCGACCCACGCTCGACAAGAGTCAGCGGTCGCTGGCTTTGCTTGAACTTGGCCAGGACTACCTCAAGGCCGGCCTTTTTGACCGGGCAGAAAATCTCTTTCTCGAACTGGCGGAGATCCGTGTTCACACGGAGCAGGCTCTGCGTTTTCTCGTGCACATTTATCAGCAGGAAAAGGAATGGGACAAGGCAATCTCCGCGAGCCGCAGATTGGCACGGGTTTCTGGGCGTACCCAGGACGAAACGATAGCGCAATTGTATTGCGAGATGGCGGAACAGGCTCTCGCTGAGCAGAACACTGCGCAGGCACGGCTCCTGGTCGGAGACGCATTTGCCGCGGATCGCAATTGCGTGCGCGCGAGCATTTTGCTCGGCAAGATCGAGGCCGCGCAGGGCCGACATCGCGAGGCGCTCAAGGCGTGGAAAAGAATCGAGGAGCAGGATCCGATCTATGTCGGCGAGGTCGCGGCTCTCGTTGCCGCAGGCTATCAGGAGTTGCATGACGAGGCCGGGCTTTACCAGTACTTCGATGGCCTGCTGCGCCGGCATGGCGGGGTTACCCTGATGCTGGCGCTTGCGGATGTAATCAAGAGCCGGGACGGCGTGCAGGCGGCAGCGGAGTTTGTTGCCGGCTGGTTGCGGCGTCAGCCCTCAGTGCAGGGACTGCACGGCCTGTTGGCGTTGAATCTGGTCGGGGCGGATCCGTCGTCCCAGGCGGATCTCAATCTGTTGCAGGGCGTTATCGGCGAACTGCTCGAAGAACACCAGGGCTATCTTTGCCAGGAATGCGGATTCCGGGGCAAGACGCTGCACTGGCAATGTCCTGGCTGTCATCGATGGAATACGGTCAAGCCTATTGCGAGCCAGCCCGACACGCGAGGGCAGGAGAAACGACGTGGATAGACGTTCCGGGACTCAAGGCGGCGCGGCAGGCAAGGACCCGCGAATTATCGTTGCGCTGGATTACCCGTCCGCCACCGATGCCCTGGCGTTCGTGAATGGCGTTACACCGGCCTTGTGCCGCCTCAAGGTCGGCCTGGAGCTTTTCAACGCAGCCGGCCCGGACCTGGTCGAACGTCTCGTGGCGCAAGGCTTCGATGTCTTTCTCGACCTTAAATTTCACGACATCCCGACAACGGTGGCCCGGGCATGCGCGAGCGCGGCGCGCCTTGGGGTTTGGATGCTCAATGTGCACGCGCTTGGCGGCAGACAGATGCTGGAGGCAGCACGTGCGGCGCTGGAGGTCTCGACGTCACACCGACCGCTGCTGATCGGCGTGACGGTGCTGACCAGTCACGGTGCGTCGGATCTGATCGAACTCGGGCTGCCGGGAGATCCGGCTGCTCAGGTACAGCGCATGGCTGGGTTGGCACATGCCGCAGGTCTCGACGGCGTTGTGTGCTCGGCATTGGAGGCGGGCAGACTGCGTGCCCGTTTCGGGAAGAGTTTCTTGCTGGTGACGCCAGGTATTCGCCCGCAGGGCGCCGCGGTCGACGATCAGCAACGTACCATGACCCCACTGGATGCAGTGAGGGAAGGATCGGATTTCCTGGTTATCGGCCGTCCGGTTACCCGCGCCCCGGATCCGCGCGCGGTACTCGATACCCTGAACCGGGAGTTGCACGCGGCCTTCTGAGGCGCCAGCCGCATGCGCGGTTCGGAATGGGAGCTATGCCATGTTCTTTCAGGCAAATTCGGGCGATGCCGCTCGCAGCGGGCGCAATGAATGGTGTGTCGTGAATTTCCCGGGCAAGGACGCGCCCGCGGGCGCTTCTTTATCAATTGCATAAATCCGAGATGGCGAGCAGCATGAACGTTTCCGCGACGAAATCCTGGTTTCTCGTCTATTCCAAGCCGCGCCAGGAGGAGACGGCCAAACGGCACCTGGAGCGCCAGGGCTACGTCGTGTATCTGCCGCGTGCAACCCAGAACCGCAGGCGCGGCGGGCGGCGCATCACGGTCGTGGAGCCGCTGTTTCCGCGTTATCTCTTCATCCATCTGGATGCGCATACGGACAACTGGGGTCCGATCCGCTCGACTGTGGGGGTGACTGCGCTGGTGCGTTTCGGCGCCGAGCCGGCGCGAGTGCCGGACGCGCTCATCGCGCTTCTGCATTCGCATGAATCAGGCACGGGGATGCACGAGTGGGCACAAACGGATTTGCGCGCTGGGCAAACGGTCAGGGTCGGCGAGGGCGCATTCGAAGGATATGAAGGGATTTTCCTCGCG
>JAKBDW010000330.1:0-4438 GCA_021834245.1 Pseudomonadota bacterium | reverse complement strand
CTTTGTAAAGCAAGGTAATGGCCTTGCGGCTGAGGCCAGTTTCTCGCGCCAAGTCAGCCACCTTCAGTTTCTGTTCGCCCATCAGCCTGCCGAGGTTGGATTTGATCACGGCGTACGCCCTTGATAAGAATATCTCCCCGGGGGTTGACAATATATCCCTGGAGATATATTATGTGCCCCGTGGTGCTTATTTAAATAACCCTAGGGTGCATTATGACGGATACATGTAATACAGTTCAAGTGGGACGAAATGAGCGGAACGTCGATCTCGCGTATGCGGGGGGATTCATTGATGGCGAGGCCTACATCGGCCTCGTCCGGTGTCGAAACAAAAATCGGCCCCATCCCCACTACAGGTTGAACCTCTCAGTTACGCAGAACGACCTGCACACCCTGGCGCAGGTGAGAGCCATCTTGAATGCCGGCGGAAAAATCTATCGCGTCAAACGCACACTCGCGCATAACCGCCAGGTTTGGGTATTGGTGTATGACGGCCGCCATGCACACGCCGCCATCGAGCGCGTTCTCCCCTACCTGCGGCGCAAGCATCACATAGCCGCGATGTGCTTGCAGGCTTGGGTTATCGGCAAACTCGACAAGCACTCAGGACCAAAAGGCTGGCCGGAATCGCTTTGGAAAACGCGCGCGGCGCTGTGCAGAAAAATCAGAAAGATGCTGTAGGTCGGTACAGATTGAATTAGGGGAGATTCACCATGACACGAAAACGCAATTCCACTGAAGTTGAAGCTGTGCAGGCCCTGCTTCGCAGCATTCCGGAGGGGAAGGCGCTGCTCGATCCTGTCGCCGCCAAGCCGGCCGTCGGAACCGCTGACATGCGCCAATGGGGGGCACATCGCCTTTACGATCCGCTTGAGCTTAATCGCCTCTTGCTTGAGTCCAAATCGGGACCGCGGGATGCATACGACATCATGAGTAAATATCTGCACGCGGCGCAAAGTATTGGACCGTGGCGAAAATTGGCTCCTGCGCCAGCACCGAACTCGCTCGCGCCTATGGCAGAGCGCTTTCCGAATTTTGTCGAGATCGTCGCGGACTTGGAGAAAGCACTTGCCTTAGCGCAGTTCTCGCGGGACAAAACGCTTAGCGCCACGCCGCTGCTCCTGCTCGGCGATCCAGGAATCGGCAAGACTCGCTTCGCCAAGGAATGCGCGCGTCGTATGGGAGTCCCGTACCTGGAAATTTCGATGAACACGACGACCGCGTCTTTTGTGCTCAGCGGGACCGATCTATCGTGGGGCAATGGCCGTCCGGGTCAACTTTTTAAGACCCTCTCGACCTGCGAGATGGCGAACCTTGTCATATTAGTCGACGAGCTAGACAAGGTGTCGTCCGACCGACGTTACGATCCCTTGGCGCCGCTTCTGACATTATTGGAATCCGCCACAAGCCGCACCTTCCGCGACGAGGCTATTCCTCTCGCGTTGGATGCGTCCAGGATCCTATGGTTCGCCACAGCAAATTCGCTTGATGCCGTGTCGGAACCAATCCGATCACGCTTTCAGATCCGCCACGTTCAACCGCCCAATCGAGAACAAAATCTTCTCGTGGCCGACTCTGTCTGGGCCGACCTTCGCCAAAGCCAACCATGGGGTGCGCAGTTTGACGAGCGTCTGCAGGACGCTGTCGTCATGCTGTTGGCCACACTCACGCCCCGAGCGATGCAGAGTGTGTTGCTGAACGCCGCCGGTTCGGCCGCCCTCGCCGGCCGGCATCATATAGAGGCCCACGATCTGAGGTTCGCACAACCAGCGTACCGCTCGATCGGCTTCGTCCAATAACCAAAGGAGATTCCCTTGAAGAACGATGGCTCTGTGTACATCCCCAACGTGCGCCCGGGCAAGCCGATAAGCCGGCTTGAGGCGTGGCAGTCGACCAGTCAACTGGTGCAGCACTTTCCGCTTATCGAGCCCGCAGCCAGAGATCTACGCGATCTTTGCCCAGGTTGGGTCCCTCTCTTTTGGGACTTCTGCGGCAAGCTGGCCAGCCTGGTTGCGCAGTCGGCCAGAGGCAGCAAAACTCGCATCGCATCGGTGTCATCCGGCGAGACGGGATTCCTTGTTGTCGTCGAAGCGAGTTCTGCCGCGGTTGATGGGCTAACCCGGAAATACCAGGAGAAGTCGCGTCATACCTGCGCGAACTGCGGCGCACCCGGAAAACCTTACCGGATAGACCACGACAAGCAGCGCCCGTTGTGTGCCAACTGCGCCGCACCCTTTATGCTCGCGGACGATCTCAAGGCGCTCGACAGCATGTCGGTGAACGCTGCCGGCGCATGCCCCTTCGTCGTCCCCCATGGCATTCCGAAAACCTTGCGTCCCGCCTTTGACCTTTGGGCGAGCAGCCGTCCAATGGTGCGCATGGATAACGGAAAGGTTCTTGGCTGCTATCCCTGGGATTTTGTAGCGTGGGTTGCCGGCTTGCTGCCACTAAAGAACACAATCGCCGCACTGGTGAAAGAGCGACAGAAGGGATGGTAACGCCACGACCCGATCAGAACCTATCGAGCGATCAGGATTGGCAGTAAAGCGGAAGTAGATCTGCGCGCCCTACACTTCCGCTCCTCGGCCTTATGCAAAGCTTTCCATAAGGCCGACAAACGGACCATCATGACGAAATGACCAGCAGCTCAGAGCAGGTTAACCGCTGAATTTCGCCCTCTCCCATGACGGCGGCGGGAATGGCAAGACACCGGTGTCCAGCCAAGCAGTTCAGGTGCGCTCTTTTCTTGCAGATCGCTGCGCAGCACCTTTTTTGCTGTATGAGACACCACGCTCTTTCTTCGCCCGCTGCATCGCCATACTCTTTCGCCTTGCGTTTGCCGGCCGAGTACGAGCGAGGTCGCATAGCGCTTGGATCATTTCACCCGGGTTATAGCGAAGTGGGATTAGATCAAGGTGCCGGAGCTTTTTGTCCGCGCCCTTGAACGTATAAAGCATTTTTTCGACCCCCTCCTTGTACAAACGCGCGACAGGAAGTGGTTCAGTGTAAGTCTCCGCGTTTTCGTTGTTGATGTCGTGCCCGACCAGGCGGCAGCGTAGCTCCAGTGGCACGCCCCGGTCCGCCAGTTCCTGATTCGCAGTATGGCGGAAGGAATGAAATACCTTAGCCCTGTCCTTTTTTACCCCGGCCTTTTCCAGATAGCGATTCATCTTCTTGGAAGCGGCCGTGGAGAGCTTTCCAAATTTGTCGGGCACCAGGTACGGAAATACCTTCTTTGCGTCCGGGAGCGCTTCTTTGACATCCTTAACGTACTTTAAAAATCCTAGCTTGATGAGACTTTCATGTAACGGGACGCGGCGTGTCGAAGCTTGTGTCTTGAGGCCCTTGTCATCCAGCTCATTTAGGTCGAAGTAGGCAATTTTTCCGTCATGACGTACGTCGGCCAAGTCCAATTGGCAAAGTTCCTCGATCCGCGCGCCGGTGTAGAGCGCAAGAAGCGGCAGCCAAAAATAGTGAGGTTGCTTGGCATTTTGATCACGGTAGAACTCCGGCGCGAAGATCTTCACTAGCTCGTCGAACGTAAAACGTTCGTAGTTCTTGGTGATCCTGCGCTCGTCGCGTTTCGTAAGGGATTTCTGTCCTTCGGTGGGCAGGTCGGTATTCGGATAGTGCCCATTCGTCCGTGCCCAGGTAAAAAAGCCACGTAGCGCCGTCAGCTTCAGATCGAAGGTCTTCAGGCTGTTTCCGGCTGCCTGAGTCTGCGTCTTCCGGAAGGCCATGATGTGTTTGGGAGTGACTTCGTGTACGGACAACGTACCAAGGTCTCCGACGAGTTCGCGCACCGCATGGAGATATTTGGCACGCGTTTTGGGATTCGGTTGCGTCCGAACAAGGTGAGCGACATAGGCGATGTAGGCCGAGTGAAGCGGCTTCGGGTCGATTGGTAGCGCGACGACCTCTGCCACACTCTTTTGCAAACCCTTCGTAAGTTGCTCGACCGCATCGGCGCTCAGTCCTTCCGCCGGTAGCGGGTCAAACGCTTTAGGGCTTTGGCGTGCAAGTTTCGTTAAGAACTGCATCAAGCCTTCCTGGTCACCCGGTTTGGTGGGGTCGGCGCTATAGATCCCTTTGCGGGTATCGGCCATCCATCTACTGCTCACATCGACCCGTTGTGTTGGCCCGGTGAGTCTTAGCTTCTTGTCATCGTTTGCCACGCTGTCTCCCCAGAATTCGACCAGACGCGCGGCAAGGCAAATAGCCCAGTGCCGCGCGACGTGGGGATCACGCGTGTGCAGCGAATGCTGTACCTCGGCACGACCGTCAAAGCAGTGACGCAATCGCTTTGGGATCAGCAGGCGAAAATAGAAAATCCCGTGCCGGGAACGTTTGAGTCGCGCTGGCAATCGCATCGCAGGGTCCTTATGGAGCACCTGGATGGAACACCTCCCACGGTCAGAATTCTATCTAACCGTTTGAG
>JAKBDW010000015.1:0-4440 GCA_021834245.1 Pseudomonadota bacterium | reverse complement strand
GACGAGCGGTTGACCAGGCGGAGTCCAGTCTGAAGCGGGAATCCACAAGGTTTCAACAGGGACAGATTATCTGCATTTCCCGTCGAGCTGCCGCAGTAATGCTGTATGAGTGACCGCATCAGTGATGATTAAGACGCTTAGTCTGCACTGAAAAACGCAGACAAGCCTAACGCAGGCCCTTGCCGTACGCACAGGAGACAGTATAGATGGCCACAAGCAAACCGAAGAACCCAGAGAAGCACTCTACTTTTCTCCCCAAAGAGAAAAAGTCGACCAAGCCGTTCCACGAAACACCCATGCTGGATCAGCTGGAAAGCGGACCGTGGCCCAGCTTCGTAACCGGCCTTAAGCGTCTTGCCCATGACAACAACATGATGGTGGACCTGCTCGGCCAGCTGGAACATTCATACAAGACCCGCCTGGGCTACTGGAAGGGTGGCACGGTCAGCGTATTCGGTTACGGCGGCGGCATTATTCCCCGCTTCTCCGAAGTCGCCAAAATGTTCCCGGAATCAAAAGAATTTCACACCATTCGCGTCCAGCCGCCCGCCGGCAACCATTACACCACCCAGATGCTGCGCAAGCTGTCGGATTCGTGGAACAAGTACGGCTCTGGCCTGATTGCCTTCCACGGCCAGACTGGCAACATCATGTTCATCGGCACGACGAGCACCAATACCCAGCATTTCTTTGACGAAATCAATGAATACGGTTTCGATCTGGGTGGCGCCGGTCCTTGCGTGCGCACGGCCATGTCCTGCGTCGGTGCAGCGCGTTGCGAGCAATCAAACTGCAACGAGCAAAAGATCCACCGTCTGCTGGTCAACAACTTCATCGACGACATGCACCGTCCGGCATTGCCTTACAAGTTCAAGTTCAAGGTGTCCGGCTGCCCGAACGACTGCATGAACTCGATTCAGCGTTCCGACATGGCGGTCATCGGCACTTGGCGCGACGACATGCAGGTTGATCAGAAGGAAGTGAAGTCCTTCGTCGCCTCGCGCGGACGCAAGTACGTCATTGACAATGTCATCAGCCGCTGCCCCACCCAGGCGCTGTCACTGAATGACGACGACACGCTTGACGTCGACAATCGCAATTGCGTGCGCTGCATGCATTGCATCAACGTCATGACCAAGGCGCTCTCCCCCGGCAAGGACAAAGGTGTCACCGTGCTGATCGGCGGCAAGCGCACGCTCAAGATCGGCGACATCATGGGCACCGTCATCGTCCCCTTCATGAAGCTCGAAACAGATGAAGAGTATGAGCAGCTGAAGGAAATCGCGGTCAACACCATCGACTTTTGGGCCGAAAACGGCCTGGAGCACGAGCGTTGCGGCGAAATGATCGAGCGTATCGGTCTGGTCAACTTCCTTGAAGGTATCGGCCTTGAGGTCGACCCCAACATGCTTAACCATCCGCGCACCATCTCCTACATCCGTACGGACGAGTGGGACAAGGAAGCGGAAAAGTGGTTCGACCGCCAAAAGCAGGCTGCCGGCTAACCTGCGCCCGAGGCAACAGGAACGAGGCCCGCGTTGCGGGCTAATTTGAACGAATTGTCGATTGTTTGGAGGATCCATGGCTGAACAGGCCGAAATGCGTCAACCGATCGAGAGCGGATGCCCTGATGGCTTCCAGTACATGCACCCGCTGATGATCCGGAACTATGGCAACTGGAAGTACCACGACCGCCCGCGTCCCGGGGTGCTGCATCACGTGGCACATAGCGGCGATGAAATCTGGACCGTGCGCGCTGGTACCCAGCGCCAGCTCGGACCTTACGAAATCAACCTGCTGTGCGACATCATCGACAAGTACGCCGATGGCTACGTACGCTTCACTATCCGCAGCAACCTTGAAATCATGGTGGACAAGGCCGAAAAGGTCGAACCCCTGATCCAGGCGCTGACCGATGCTGGCTACCCGGTGGGTGGCACCGGCAACTCGGTGACGATGATTTCCCACACCCAGGGCTGGCTGCACTGTGATATCCCCGGCACCGATGCTTCGGGCGTGGTGAAGGCCCTGATGGACGAGCTTTACGAAGAGTTCGTTCGTGAGGATATGCCGAACCGCGTACACATTACGACGTCGTGCTGCCAGATCAACTGCGGCGGCCAGGGCGACATCGCCATCAACATCCAGCACACCAAGCCGCCCAAGATCAACCACGATCTCGTGGCCAACGTGTGCGAGCGTCCTTCGGTGGTGGCACGCTGCCCCGTGGCGGCCATCCGCCCGGCCATGGTTAACGGCAAGCCGTCGCTCGAAGTGGACGAGAAGAAGTGTATCTGCTGCGGCGCCTGCTATCCGCCCTGCCCGCCCATGCAGATCAACGATCCTGAGCATTCCAAGCTTGCGATCTGGGTTGGCGGCAAGAATTCCAATGCCCGCAGCAAACCCATGTTCCACAAGCTTGTGGCTGCCGGCATACCCAACAACCCGCCACGCTGGCCGGAAGCTGCGGCCATCGTTAAGACGATCCTGCGCGTCTACAAAGAAGACGCAAAAGATTGGGAACGCGTCGGTGACTGGGTGACGCGCATCGGCTGGCCGAGATTCTTCGAGCTGACCGGCCTGCCGTTCACCAAGTTCCACATCGACACCTGGCGCGGGTCGCGTTATACGCTGAATGCTTCCACGCATATCCGCTTCTAATCGCGATGTATCCGGCCCGGCCAAATGGCTGGGCCGGATACAGCCCCTAGAACGTGGCGTATTGACCTGGATCAATCACGATTTCCGTTACTAACGCGTAGAATCCCGGCACTTTGCTGAAAAGCGGCTGGCAAATCTGGTTAGGTTGTAGACTGGCCGATTTTGATGGAACAGGAAGTTGCGGTACTCCCCTGTCCGGGACGGACGGGACGGCAGTTGAGTTAGCGCCGGACCCTGCAAGTCAGTGCGGTGCGCCGTAAGTTGAGACAAAACCTACAAGGGGGATGTAATCGATGAAGTTCGGCATTCTGGTGAATGAAGGCCCGTACACGCACGAAGCGTCGGATACGGCATACCTTTTCGCCAAGGCAGCACTGGAAAAGGGACACAAGATTCATCGTGTCTTCTTCTATCATGATGGGGTCAATAACTCGACCCGCCTGACGGAACCGCCGCAGGATGATCGCAACATCGTAAGCCGCTGGAGCAAGCTTGCCGCTGACCACAAGATCGATCTGGTCGTGTGCGTGGCAGCCGCTTTGCGTCGTGGCATTCGTGACGAAAATCTGGCTGAAGGATTCCGCATCTCGGGTCTCGGACAACTGATCGAATCCGGCATCCAGGCTGATCGCTTGGTCGTATTCGGCGACTAACGCGACCTATATCGACTGGAGGCTGATATGACCGAAACTACTGGCGGCGTTGAAATGGGCGAAGACACCAGCGGAGTCGTAAAGAAATTTATTTACGTAAATCGCAAGGCCCCTTACGGCACCATCTACGCCCTTGAATCCCTTGAAGTGGTACTGATTGCCGCTGCGTTCGACCAGGACGTGAGCCTGGCGTTCCTCGACGACGGGGTATACCAGATCGTAAAGGGCCAGCACACCAAGGGCATCGATGTTAAGAATTTCTCGCCTACCTACCGCGCTCTGGAAGGCTACGACATCGAAAAACTCTATGTGGAAAAGGAATCCCTTGCCGCGCGTGGCCTGACCGACAAGGATTTGCTCGTCCCTGTGACCGTGGTCTCGGCCTCTGAAATGGCAGAGCTCATGGAACAGCAAGACGTCGTGCTGAGCTTTTGACGGAGAACAACGCATGCTGCATACAGTGAACAAATCCCCGTTCGACAAGAATACGCTCGAACGCTGCCTGCAATACGCAAGCGCAGCGAAGGGAAGTGCCATTTTGCTGATCGAAGACGGTGTATACGGCGCCATCGCCGGCACTGCCATGACTGACAAGGTTAAGCAGGCGATGAAAAGCGTCGCGATCTATGCGCTTTACCCTGATATTGAGGCGCGCGGCATGCAGGACCGCGCCATCGACGGCATCAAGATGGTGGACTACGGCGGTTTCGTCGACCTGGTCGCGGAATATCGTACCGTACAATCCTGGTTGTAGTGCAATACCTGTTAAACAGACGAGGAAACGACAATGGCTATCGAAGTTAACGGACAGAGCTACGAGACTGACGAAGAGGGATACCTCACCAACCGTTCCGACTGGAACGAGGATCTGGCCAAGGCGATGGCCACGGTGGACAACTGTGCTTTGTCGGAAAACCACTGGGAAGTAATCAACTTTCTGCGTGAGTACTACGAGGAATACCAGATTGCCCCCGCCGTGCGCGTTCTTACCAAGGCGATTGGCAAGAAGCTCGGGCCGGACAAGGGCAACAGCAAGTACCTCTATGAACTGTTCCCCTACGGACCGGCGAAACAGGC
Source organism: Pseudomonadota bacterium (assembly GCA_021834245.1). Classification (GTDB taxonomy): domain Bacteria; phylum Pseudomonadota; class Gammaproteobacteria; order Acidiferrobacterales; family UBA6901; genus JAJXUF01. Next base: position 49 of record JAKBDW010000015.1, on the reverse strand, counting down.
CTGTAAGTACGCTGGCCTGCCGAAGCCTACGGGTTGCGTCTAACAGCAA
>JAKBDW010000171.1:0-4456 GCA_021834245.1 Pseudomonadota bacterium | reverse complement strand
GAACATCCTAGAGGTGCCGGTAGACAAACTCAGCAGCATATCCGTTGGCAAAAAGCCGCTGCTAAACCATGAAGGGCAGGTTTATCCGTTTATGCATCTTGGGGCGCGTCTTGGGATTCCGTCGCAACCTGTTTCCGCGCGTAAGGTTCCGGTTCTGCTGACGCGCAGCGGATCGCGCCAAATGGCAATGCAGGTAGATGGTCTTGGCGGAACTCAGGAAGTTGTTATCAAATCTATCGGACCACAGCTAAGCCGTCTTGCCGGTCTGGCGGGTGCTACCATTCTTGGTGATGGCCGCGTGATCCTGATTCTAGACGTACCTGGACTGTGGTTGACAGAAGAGCGCATGCACGTTGTGGCGCGAGTGGAGGCGAAGAAGGAAGATGAGACCCCGCGCCAGCCGGTTATCATGGTGGTCGACGATTCGATCACGGTGCGCAAGGTCACGGCCCGCCATTTGCAGAAGCATGCCATGGAAGTGGTTGCCGCAAAGGATGGCATCGACGCCCTGGAAAAGCTGCGAGAGCAGGTTCCTGACGTAATGCTGGTGGACATCGAAATGCCGCGTATGGACGGTTATGAGCTAACTACCAACGTGCGTTCGGATCCCGCTCTGAAACATATTCCGATCATTATGATTACGTCTCGCGCCGGTTCGAAGCATCGTGACCGGGCACTCCAGCTTGGCGTTAATCTCTATATGACCAAGCCGTATCAGGAAGAAGAGCTTTTGAAAAACATCAATGCCCTGCTTCCGCGAAACCGGCTCCAATGATTTCTCGCGGATTTTGCGGTCCGTGTGACATGCAATGTGATCGCATTCGGCGGCCATTGCGTCATGGAGGGCGTTGAATGGCTGCACAAGATCAATACTTGCGCCTGGGATTGGGGGAAGCGACTTTTCTGCTCCCAAGCAGCGCCAGCTTGGCGATCGAACAGCGCGATACCTTGACTGCGGATGACGGTACGGCAGGCGCGGTAACCGCTTGGCGTGTGTCCCGTTCTGCGCGCTGGCCCGCGTTTCATTTGGATCACAATTTACGACCGGTAGCGCATGGTGATTGGCAACGCGCCGTGTTTCTTGAGTCTAATCCATATCCCGTAGGGCTGATCGCAAACGAGGTGCAACTGCTGCCGCGATCGGCGGTAAAAGTGGAGCCATTCACGCCGTTGGGCCCCCCGAAAACACGAAACGGCCACATTTTTTCCGGCGCGTGGGTGGATGGTCTAAATGTCGTGCTGGTGTTTGAGCCAAGCGCCTTGGCGGACTACCTTCATCAGCTCGAGGGCGTTCGATGAGTAGTGTCGATCTTCAACCGGTGCACGCTCTGGAGGTGCCAACGAGAGCGGTTTCACTCCTGGTCCCCAGCGCTTGCGTTGCCGAGGTGGTGTCGCCTACTGCGCTTGTGTCGGTGCCCCTGAGTCCCGAGTGGGTAGTCGGTGTTATGGGCTGGCGTTTGAGGCCGGTGCCGGTAATATCGATTGAACACCTTATGGGCCGTGGCTCGTCTGCGTCGGGAATGGAGCGGGCCGATGCGCGGCTCGAAGCCAGGCGGCGAAATGCAGGTAAGATCGTAGTTTTCTATCCATTACCGGGACGCAAGCCCTGGGAGTTTTTCGGCATTATTGCGGCTGCTGAGCCACAATCGCGTGTTGTCGACAGTAACGCACTGGCAGAATCTGTGGATGTGCCAGGCAATATTTATATCGCATCGGCGTTGCGCTTGGGGGACTCCATTCTTAGTATCCCTGACATGGATGCGCTGTCGGCGGCGTTCTACCCCTGACATCGTGACAGTCTGAACCTGGGCCTCCTCAGTAGGCAGAACCGGGTTTATTGCAGCAAAACTTACGAAGGCAGTCAGGATAGGGTTGCAACGCGAATCCCTTCCGCCGCAACTTTGGCTAAAGTATCGATTTGCGCCTCGTTGATGACGTACGGGGGCATGAAATAGATTACATCGCCCAACGGTCGCAGCAAGGCGCCATGCGCAAGGGCGTATTGATATACCAGGCGTCCGCGCCGTTCCTGCCAGGAATAGCTTTCCTTAGTCTTGCGGTCTTTTACCATCTCGATCGCCAGAATCATTCCGGTCTGTCGTATTTCCCCAACGTGCGCGTGCCCAGCGAGGTCGGCGACAGCCCCCGCCATATGCTCCGCGAGTATCCGATTGCGACTGAGAACGTTTTCGTCACGGAATATGTCGAGAGTTGCATGGGCTGCGGCGCAGGCAAGGGGATTCCCGGTATAGCTGTGTGAATGCAAAAAGGCCCGCTGCGTCGCATAGTCGGCATAGAACGCGTCATAGATGTCATCGGTAGTTAGGCAGGCGGAAAGCGGCAGGTAGCCACCCGTGAGCCCCTTGCCAATACACAAGATGTCGGGCCGGATTGCTGCCTGTTCGCACGCGAACATGGTCCCGGTGCGGCCGAATCCTACGGCTATTTCGTCGGCAATTAGATGAACTTTATATTGGTCACATGCTTGTCGCAGAAGACTCAGGTACACGGGGTCATACATACGCATACCACCGGCGCACTGCACAAGCGGTTCGACGATAACTGCGCATACTTCGTCTGCGTGTCGTTCGAGCGCTTCGCGCATTGGCTCGAACATCCGCCGCGAGAAATCGGCGCAGGATTCGGCCGCGCTCCGGTGGTAACAGTCCGGTGACGGCACCACTATGTTATTCAGCAGCAGCGGGTCATATGTGTTACGGTAAAGGGCTACGCTGCCCACTGACAGCGCACCGAGTGTTTCTCCGTGGTAGCCATTATCCAGACTGATAAAGCGGTTACGCTTCGATTGCCCCGAGTTTCGCCAGTAATGAAAGCTCATTTTCAAGGCCACTTCAACGGCCGCGGATCCGCTGTCTGCATAGAAGCAGCGACTTAACCCGTGCGGGGCAATTTCAATCAGTCTTTCCGATAGGCGTACCACCGGCTCATGAGTAAAGCCGGCCAAAATTACGTGTTCCAGCGATCGAAGCTGATCGGCTATTGCGGCGTTGATGCGTGCATTGGCGTGGCCAAAAAGATTTACCCACCAGGAACTAATGCCATCTATGTAACGACGCCCATCAAAGTCTTCCAGCCATACACCTTCTCCCCGCCGGATAGGGATCGGCGGTAGCTGCTCATGGTCCTTCATTTGGGTGCAAGGGTGCCAAAGCACCGCAAGGTCACGCTGAATTAGGGAAGAATTGTTCATAGGGTCAAGATACAAGATGCAGGATATTGGGTACAAGCGATGCGACGTAGATCGCCATATTTGGGTCGTCTGGGCGTGCTGCCGTGGTGGATTTCTAGTACCCCCAGTAACTCCTGAGCACGCGAGACTGCCCGCGATATACGGCGGCAGTTGCCGGGTCAAAGTGAGTTATGCCGATCGCTTGCAGCATCTTTCGGCCGGACTTGCTATCACCTGCGTCAAGCAGGGATTTCCGAATGACTCGACGTGTGCGGCGATCGACGGACGGCGCAGCGGAAAGCGCAGTTTGCGGAATAGGTTCAGTCACCGCAACTATGGATAGTTTAGTTCCGTGCGCAATGGCCTGTCTGACTAATGGTGTCGGAAGCATTGCGGCCGCGACTTTGCCCTGGAGCAGCATATTCAGGCCCGCTTCATTGCTGCTAACCTCGACCATTATGGGCTGGCGCATTGGATTCGGAAACATCGCGTTGAGGCGAGTGGAGTCGAGACTTGGAATGCCAAGGGTCGCAATGCGTCTGGCAATTAGCTCGCTCGGATCGGTGATCGAATTGCGGGCCAATACGACAAGGCTGTAGTTAATGTCGCCCGGGATCTTTACCAGAACTATGAACCCGAGTTTCTTCACCCGATAATCCGTAAAATGCGAAGAATCGAAAGCGAGATCGTAGCCGGTACCCTTGTGAATAGTATTCCAATAGGAGAGAAAGTTCGGGCTGGTCAGAATGCGGCAGTGCTTGCCGGTGACCTTGCTCAAGTAGTCCGCAAGTGGGCGGATAGCAGCGCGTGTCGCGCTCTGGCTGTGTTCCGGCTGGACGGCAAGCACAAGCGTACCGCTGTCGGCACGGGCCGGCGTTGCATTTGGCGCGAATGCGCATAGCGCAACGATGGTGCAAAACACCATGCTGGGGCGGCGTATCGGATTCATGGACATGACGCGCTCGGTCGCTCCTTTCACCGAAAGTCTCGCCCCGCGTTCTAACCGGGATCTGGTGTAACGCGACGCGCTATCCCCAATCTCGGATCGGGCGCCGAGGCGAATGCAATTCGCGTCGTATCTGTCGGTCCAGTAAGTATAGGCCTGTTAGAAATACCGGCCACATTGACAGTGCCCGGAATGGTGCCTTGGGATGCAGTTCAAGCGACCGGGGGGGTGGTGTAAACTGCCATTTTACCCGATGAATTGCCGGAGGTTGTGACCATGGTACGTACTGAAACGCCCATATGCGAGTTTGGCACACCGGC
>JAKBDW010000045.1:0-4471 GCA_021834245.1 Pseudomonadota bacterium | reverse complement strand
GTCACGCCGGCGTGCCTCCAACAACCGCAATTTCCGCGCTGGCCGAATTCCGCAACGTCAAACGTCGGCTTGAGGTGCGCGGCACCGCGGCAGGCGTGACCGTATATGATGATTTCGCGCATCACCCTACCGCTATTGCCGCAACCATTGGCGCCTTGCGCGCGCGCATTGGAACACAGCGGCTCGTCGCAGTTCTGGAATCGCGCTCCAACACGATGCGCCTTGGGGTTCACCGAGACCAGCTCGCACCGGCACTGGCAAAAGCCGACAGGGTCTTGCTGTATCAATCACCTGACCTAAAATGGGATCTTGGTCTGGTGGCTGCTGAGTTTAATCGCACTGCGCCGCCTGCCGACGCCAAGGGCGCTACGCGCGCTGGCGTGTTCAGTTCGGTCGACGCCATCCTTGATGCCCTGGCAGCAGACGCCCGGACGGGCGATCATGTGCTGATCATGAGCAACGGGAGTTTCGAAAACCTGCATCAGCGCCTATTGGAGCGGCTTGCCCGGTAACTGAAATGGACCAGCCAACGACATCGCCTTCCAATGCTGTTGCCCTTGCGCTAACCGGCGCATCTGGCGCCGCATACGGACTACGTCTGCTGGAGTGTCTGCTCGCCGCCGGCAAGACAGTCTATCTTATGGTGTCAGCGCCCGGTCTAATGGTCATTGCCGAGGAAACCGATCTGCAACTGCCCGGGCGCCCCGCGGAAATGCAGGTTTATCTATCCGACCGTTATCAGGCGCGCGAGGGCCAGCTTCATGTTCTTGGGCGGGACCAGTGGTATTCGCCTCCGGCCAGCGGCTCCAGTGCCCCGGGGTCAATGGTCGTGTGTCCGTGTACCAGCGGAACGCTGTCGGCGATCGCCAGCGGAGCGAGCGACAACCTCATCGAGCGCGCAGCCGATGTGGCCCTGAAAGAGCAGCGCAAGTTAATACTTGTGCCGCGCGAAATGCCATTGTCGGCAATTCATCTGGAGAACATGCTCAAGCTTGCGCGCTTAGGCGTCGTGATTCTCCCGGCCAGCCCGGGTTTCTATCACCATCCACGCCGCGTTGAAGACCTGGTGGATTTCGTAGTTGCGCGAGTGCTCGAGCATTTGGGTGTGGAACAAAGGTTGGTTCCACCCTGGGCGGCAAACAAGGGCGCCTAGAGACCGGTTGGCAGCACTCTATTTTTTGCCCACGCCGTAGATGTAGTGCGAAAAGGTGGCGACGTCGCTCGAAAGACTGCGGAACAGGTGATCGAGGCTGATGATCGCATGCTCAAGCAGATTTACCGCAATATAGGGATGTTCCACGCGCAGGCGCTGGTACATTGCGCGCGTCAGAACCAGGATCTGTGTATCATCGGTACGCGCACGTATTCGAGCCGAGCGCGGTTGGCGGTCGAAGAAAGACATTTCGCCCATGAGTTCGCCTTCCGCGACCATGCCGATTTCGTGTTCCGTGCCGCGATCATCGTAGTACAAGGAGGCTTCGCCTTTTATTACGAAAAACAATGCCTCCCCTACCTCGCCGACGTCGGCAATAATCTGGCCCCGTTTGAAGTGCGTGAGTTCGGTGAAGTCGAGCAGCGTCTCGATTTCGCGCACTGTCAGTGATTGGCACAGATACTGCTGATTGAGAAATTGAGTGAGTTCAATCTTCGACGATTTCGTCACGGTTATGACCTTTGAGCCCAGCGTGTGAAATTCACCAGGTTAGGATACTGAAATCTTTGAGCGAAGACAAAACCGCCATTGCGCGGGGCGAATAATTTCAATACTCTCAAAGTCAGGATCTGCAATTACCGAGAGCGATCGCATCATGAGAAAAATCATTCAAACAGTTTGTTTGCTGTTGTTCATTACACCCGCAATCGGATATGCGGATTACCTTCAGGATATCGATTACAAGGTTATCGCACCGCAGCCAACCGCGACCGGCGCGAAGATCGAGGTGCGCGAGTTCTTTTGGTACGGCTGTCCCCACTGTTTTCATATGGAGCCGCTGCTAAACGTCTGGCTCAAGAAGTTGCCGCCTGGCGCGAAATTCGTGCGCACCCCAGCCGCATTAGGTCCCAACTGGGTGCCCGACGCGCGGGTCTATTTTACCTTCAAGGATCTCGGAATATTGGATCGCGCGCATGACGCGTTTTTCCGCGCAATCCATGTCGAACATCAGGACATGAGCGACATCAACAATGTTGTGGTATTTGCCGCGCGCTATGGAGTCGACAAACAGCGCTTCCTGAATACCTACAGATCGTTCAGTGTCGATGCAGATGTGCGCAGCACCGAGGCAATGGAAGTGAATTACAATTTCGATTCGGTGCCAACATTCGTGGTGGACGGCCGCTACGTCACCAGCCCAAACATGGCAGGTAGTGAGGAGCGCTGTTTGCGGGTTGTGAGCTACCTCATCAACAAGGCGGCCAAAGCAGACGAACCTGCTGGCCGGGGTCATTGACCGCTCGACTCACCCTTGTTCCCGCAATTGCAATGCCATGCAGACGGCACCCCCTTAGAAAGAATTGTTCCGGTGGGTGCTAGAACTAGAATTGCTCCAGCCAATTCCGGCAAGCGGCAGTTTTTGCCAAAACAGCAGCCGACGGCACTCCGGTCGGGAGCGAAAGTAACAGGAAGATATATATGGAAAGAGGCTGGTCCCGGGCCGGGAGTCAGCCCCTCGCAAGCTGGCGCGCCCTAGAGGATTCGAACCTCTGACCTTTGGAATCGGAATCCAACGCTCTATCCAGCTGAGCTAAGGGCGCGGGTGAGGCAAGGATACCGTTAGTCGCTCTAAGCGTCCATCGGGGCTCCGCAGGGGAATATGACATTTTCCATTGGTACCGCTATAATGCCAGATGAATTCTGGGGTCTGCGCCATCTTATGCCGGTTGCAGACGCGTATTTTAAAGATTAAAGGAAGCAAAGATGACGACTGATCGCGATTTTTTTAAGACCTTTTCCGGGCTCATTGCAGCATTGGTAGCTCTGACCGTAATCATTTTTATCCTGGCGCAGATGGTGACAAGCAAACTTGGCAACGGCAAGGAGATTGGCTTGCAAAGCGACGCGGCCATAGCTGCCCGCATCAAGCCGGTTGGAGAAGTTTCTGTGGCCGGCGGAGTAATGAACACCCTGATTCCGGCCGCCAACGCCGCCGGAGCCGATGTCGGCAAGTCAACCTACGAGTCGACCTGCGTTGCGTGCCACGGTGCTGGTGTAGCCGGAGCACCCAAGTTTGGTGACAAGGCTGCCTGGGCTAAGCATGTCGCCAAGGGAATGCCGACGCTTGAGCAGCACGCGCTGCATGGCTTCCAGGGTTCCGCGGGTTTCATGCCTGCCAAGGGTGGAAACAGCAGTCTGTCGGATGCTGACGTGAAGTCCGCCGTCCAGTACATGGTGTCGCACAGCAAGTAAGTCTGCGCCAACAGAGCAAAGCAAAAAAGCGGCCCTCGGCCGCTTTTTTGTTGCCACTTCACCCGATTTCAGATCCACAGTTCCCTTTCTTAGGTTCGGGCCTACGAGATCAGGCGATTATTTCCGCTCAAGCTCCGCAATGCGCTTTTCCAGTTCGGCAATTTTTGTACGAGTTCGTGCGAGAACCTCGTTCTGCACATCCAGCTCCTCGCGCGTTACGAGATTTAGGCGCTCGAACACGCTGCCCAGTGCCGCACGCACGTTGCGTTCTGTCTCCACCGCGAGATTCTGCGGAAGTGCCCCGCGTAGTACAGAGATTATCTGCTCAATGGCGTTGCCGTTTAGCATCGTAAATTGGTCCTGTCAGCAGATCGGCGCGAAACCCTTTCACGACGATTTCAAAAATATGTGGCAGTCTACCAGAACTCGATGCGTCCTATGTCATGCGTGCATCAGCCGCTCGCCTTCCCGATGATTGGGCAGGGTGAATCAGCCGCCCAACGGCATTTTTTTTGCGTCGCCAATGCCTTAAAATGCGGACCCGGAAAGCCCCACCAAAGCGGGCACCTTAACACTAGCCGGACCTAATTCAGACGGGCCCGAAAGGAGATCCATGCGGAAGATGCGCATTGCTGCCGTAATCAGCGGCATGCTCGTGTGTGGCGCTGTTTCAGCGGAGGGTTTTGAACCACCTACCTACAATGCAGGTGTCGTCAACAACTATGTCTTTCGCGGAATATCCCAGAGCGACAATCACGCGGCCCTGCAAGGCGGCGTGGATATCAAGCACCCGGGCGGACTTTATGCCGGTTTATGGGCCACGACCCAGGATATTCCCAATTCCCACGCCCACCTGCGTGCTGACGCTTACACCGGTGTTAAGTATCTGGACAGTTCAGGACTCGGATTCGATGTCGGCGCCCGCGCCTATTCCAACGCGTTCGTCTATCCCGGACAGGATCGAGGCGCTTTCTGGGAGTTTTATGGCGCACTGAGCTTTGGTCCGGCATCGGTAAAGCTGTCGCACGATTTTGACCACCACGACAGCTACCTTAGCTGTCGTGG
>JAKBDW010000162.1:0-4483 GCA_021834245.1 Pseudomonadota bacterium | reverse complement strand
TCTGGTGCCCGCCTGGCTGGCGCTTGTCACCGTGCATGCCGACCCCGCTGGCGGGCCGACACTCACCCTGTTCGTAATGGTATTGGTGTGGGTGGCCGATACGGGTGCATACTTCGTTGGTCGACCCTTTGGTAAGACGAAGATTGCGCCCCACATCAGTCCGGGGAAGAGTCTGGAGGGTCTTTTGGGCGGCCTCACGCTGGTTGCCATAATGGCGCTGGTCTGCGGCAAATTCGTATGGAAGTTCAAGAACTCGGCGCTCATGATCTGGTTGATTATCACGGTGGTGGCCATGCTTTTTTCGGTACTTGGCGATCTCGTGGAAAGTCGCGCAAAACGCATTGCAGGGGTCAAGGACAGCGGCACTATCCTGCCCGGACATGGCGGCCTGCTTGATCGCATTGACGCCTTTACCGCCGCGGCCCCAACTTTTGTGCTGGCATGGCTGTTGTTGAGACCGCTGTTATGAGCCATGGGCAAAGGCGGCAGGAAGCGGGCCCAGGTGGTGGAGCAGTGGCGCGCGGAGTAACCATTCTCGGATCGACAGGTTCGATTGGCGTCAGCACGCTAGACGTTGTGGCGCGCCACCCTGGGCGATTTCGTGTTGTCGCGCTTACCGGGAACAGCCAGTTTGAGCGCTTGTTCGATCAATGCCGGCGCTATATTCCAGAGTTGGCGGTCATGGCGGATGCGCGGGCTGCTGCAGAATTGCGGCGCATGATTCGCGAAGCCGGGCTGCCGACTGAAGTGGATTGCGGGGTTGCTGGCCTCAATCGCGCGGTCCGCTTGTCGCATTGCGACATCGTGATGGCTGCCATCGTCGGTGCGGCGGGCCTGTTGCCTACGCTTGAAGCTGTGCGCGCCGGCAAGCGCGTACTGCTGGCAAACAAGGAACCACTCGTCATGTCGGGCCATATTCTTATGCAGGAAGCCGGCCGGTCGGGCGCGGAATTACTGCCAATTGACAGCGAGCACAACGCCATTTTCCAATGCATGCCTGCCGGTTATCGTACAGGCACGCGCATTCCCGGAGTGCGCAAGATCCTGCTCACCTGTTCCGGGGGTCCGTTTCGCACGACACCGATGGAAAAACTTGCAAGTGTCACTCCTGAACAAGCTTGCGCGCACCCGCGCTGGGTGATGGGACGCAAAATTTCCGTCGATTCTGCAACGCTAATGAACAAGGGTCTGGAGTTGATCGAGGCCTGCCGGCTGTTCGGGGTTACCCCGGATCAGGTTGAGATTGTGATACATCCGCAAAGCGTCATACATTCGCTGGTGGTCTATGTCGATGGTTCGGTGCTGGCGCAGTTGGGCAATCCAGACATGCGTACGCCGATCGCTCATGCCCTAGCCTGGCCCGACCGGGTCGATTCCGGCGTAAAGACGCTGGATCTGCTTGAAGTTGCGAGGCTCGATTTTGAACGCCCCGATCCTCAGCGCTTTCCCTGTCTGCGTCTAGCCGCCGAAGCGGCACGTCGTGGAGGAACATCGCCGGCGATATTGAATGCAGCAAATGAAGTGGCGGTATCGGCGTTTCTCGATCGCACGATCGGGTTCACCGACATACCGCGGGTAATCGAGCATGTGCTCTCGCACCTGCCTGTAAATGCGGAAACCGAGCTTGACGTGATTCTCGCGGATGATGCGCGTGCCAGAGATGCAGCGCATCACTATATTGCGCTGCTCACCGACAATCCAATGCGGGGTATTCAGTGACGTCATTTGTTTATTCCCTGGTGGCATTTATCGTCGCGATCGGCGTGCTGGTCGTGGTGCACGAGTTCGGACATTACTGGATTGCGCGGCGTGTAGGGGTAAAAGTACTGCGTTTCTCGATTGGTTTCGGTAAACCCCTGTGGTCGCGGCGATTTGGCGCCGATCAAACGGAATTGGTTGTTGCCGCGTTACCACTTGGCGGTTACGTCAAGATGCTGGATGAACACGAAGGACAGGTAGCAGAGGGCGATCTCCATCGCGCTTTTAATCGTCAGTCGCTGATCAAGCGCGGAGCAGTCGTTCTGGCGGGTCCGTTGTTCAACTTTCTGTTTGCCATTCTCGCGTACTGGGCACTTTTTACTGTCGGAATCGAAGGTATCAAACCGGTAGTTGGACGGGTAGCTGAAGGCTCTATTGCCCAAAAGGCCGGATTTCACGCAGGCGATGTCATCCTGAGCATGGACGGCAAGCGCGTGCTGAGTTGGGATCAGCGTCGCCTCTATCTATTCAAAAAGGCCCTAGACAAGTCCGAGGTCAGTGTAAAAGTGCGCGATTCCCAGGGTCAGATCGAGACCCACGTGCTCGACTTGTCGTCATTGTCTGCGAACGAGCTCAGCTCGGGAATGCTGGAGCAGGCCATCGGGCTGTATGGTTATTTACCGTCAATCCCGCCAGTCGTGGGAACGGTACTTTCCGGCAGCCCTGCCGCACGCGCCGGCCTGCTGGACGGCGATCGGATAGTCACGATTGATGGCAAACCGATAAAGTCCTGGGACGATGTGGTTACGTTAATCAGCGCCGATCCTGGGCGCAGTGTGACGGTTGGCGTCGATCGTGCCGGGCGAAAACTGAATTTCACGCTCACACCGGAAATCGTCGAGAGCGAAGGCAAGCGGATCGGGCGTATCGGAATCGGCGTCAAGCCGCCGGAAATTCCGGCCGACATGCAGGTACTAGTGCGCATGAACCCGGCGCGGGCGCTGTTGGAAAGTGCGGACGATACCTGGTTGATGAGCTCGCTTACGCTCAAAATGCTGGGCAAGATAGTTGAGCTCAAGGTGTCTACGCACGCCATCAGCGGTCCGATCACCATTGCTCAGTACGCCGGCTACTCGGCGCAAATTGGGTTTGGGCGATTCCTCATGTTTCTGGCAGTGATCAGCATCAGCCTAGGCGTGTTGAACCTGCTGCCGGTTCCGATTCTCGATGGTGGACATCTTTTAATGTATGTCATCGAGGCGGTTAAAGGCGGGCCGATACCGGAGCGTGCATTATACTGGAGCCAGCAGATTGGCCTGGCGCTGCTGGTGGCGCTGATGGCGCTGGCGTTTTACAACGACTTCGTCAGAATATTTCAATAATCGTTTCTTACTCGCCGCCTTCTCCTAGAATGAAAAAAATCATCGCGGTCCTGATTTGTTGCGCGCTGCTGGTAGTCCCGGCCTATGCCATGGAAGCATTTGTCGTGCGCGACATCCGTGTTGTCGGATTGCAGCGCATATCCGCTGGCACGGTATTCAACTATTTGCCGATCAAGGTCGGCGACACGGTTACAGAAGACAGCGCACGAGACGCGATCAAGGCGCTGTTCAAGACAGGATTTTTCAAAGATGTGCGCCTTGACCATAGCGGCAATACGTTAATCGTAACTATCGTTGAAAGACCGTCGATTGATAGCATCAAGATCGTCGGCGCCAAAGTGCTCGACAAGGACACGCTGAAGAAGGGGCTCAAGGAAGTAGGGCTTGCGGAGGGGAGGGTGCTTGACAGCTCTGTCCTGGACCGCACTGAACAGGAGCTAAAGCGCCAGTATTTCAGCCGCGGTTATTACGCGGTCAAGGTGAAAACCAAGGTGACGCCGCTGCCGCGTAACCGCGTAGCGATCAAGATTGACGTTTCAGAAGGTCGCGTGGCAAAGATCCAACAGATCAATATCGTTGGAAATCACAGCTTTCCGGACAAGGAGCTGCTGGATAATTTCAAGCTGAGTACGCCTACACTTTTCAGTTTTCTGACCAAGAATGACCAGTACTCGCAGCAGCAGCTGGCGGGAGATCTGGAAAGTCTGCGCAGCTTCTACCAGAATCGCGGTTTTCTCGAATTCAACATCGATTCCACCGAAGTTTCTATCACGCCCGACAAGCAGCAGATCTACATTACTGTAAACATCACTGAAGGTAAGCGTTTCCACGTATCCGGCTACAAGCTTGCCGGTAATCTGATTCTTCCGGAAAAGGAATTGAAGTCGCTGATCGACATCAAGCCGGGGGATGTGTTCTCGCGCGAGGCAGTGACCAACAGCAGCAAGCGTATTTCAGACCGTCTGGGCGACAACGGCTATGCGTTTGCCAACGTGAACGCGATACCTAAAGTAGACCATAAGAACGACACGGTCGCCTTTACCTTCTTCGTCGATCCAGGTCCGCGGGTGTATGTGCGACGCATCAATTTCTTCGGAAACAACAGTACCGATGATGATGTTTTGCGGCGTGAGATGCGGCAGTTCGAAGGCGCATGGTTTTCGGCGTCCAAGATCAAGCGCTCACGTGAACGCCTTGAGCGTCTGGGATTATTTGATGATGTCAATATTGAAACGCCGATGGTGCCCGGCACCAGCGACCAGGTGGATGTGGATGTCACGGTGAAGGAGAGGCTGGTCAACAACTTCATGGCTGGCATCGGATACTCTGATATCGACGGCATTCTGTTGAACGCAAATGTCACATTCAAGAACCTGTTTGGTACCGGAAAGCAGTTAAGTACC
>JAKBDW010000378.1:0-4490 GCA_021834245.1 Pseudomonadota bacterium | reverse complement strand
AACATCATGACGGTGTCTGGACGATGGCCTGACGGATGCGGCGCTTGAGAAATGCCTGTTCGCCAGTGTCGGCGTCAAGCCTGGCCACCGACGCCGGGCGGAGCCGGACTGGGCCGACCTTCATCGCGCGCTTCGACGCAAGCACGTGACGCTGTCGATTCTGTGGGACGAATATATCGCCGCCCATCCCGGCGGATATCGGTACTCGCGATTCTGCGACCTTTACCGGGAATGGGAAGGTCGCCTGCCGGTGACGATGCGACAGACGCATGTGGCGGGCGAGCGGCTGTTTGTCGATTACGCGGGCGACGGCGTGCCGGTGGTGATCGACCACCTTAACCACAGAGCGGACATACGGTCTTGCGAGAATTCAATATTTGCCGGTAAAAATCGGCAAGGTCGTCTGCCTGTTCAGCGGCGGATCGTAAAGGACTGCTAATTCGCGGAGCTGACACGTAATGTCCGGGGTCGCGGTCGATCTTGCGGAGCGCGTCCGCGAGATATTTCGGTGTATCCACATGCACAATGAACCCGTTTTCCCCCTCCTTGACGCCTTCGCCGACCGCGCCGCGATCGGAAGCGACAACCCACAAGCCGCACGCGAGCGCCTCGCGTGTCACTAGGCCAAAGCTTTCCGGCCATACCGAAGGCGCAAGCAGAACATCGAGATTTCCGTATAATTCATGGACTTTATCTTGCGGGCACCGACCTACGAACAAAACCGGCGTTGTTCCCCAGACCTCACGCCGTTCAACCCCGACGCCGGCCGAGTGATCGACGACGGTCAAGCTTAAATTCTGGAAGTCTCCAAACTGGACGGCCGCCCTGAGGAGTGGATAACCTTTGTGAGGCTCCATTCCGCCAAGATACCCGAGGCGCACTCGCCCATCTTTCGAGGAAGCCCGAATTGGCGTCATAAATTTCGACACACCGTTGGGGATGGACACGACATTGTCGAATCCCGCTGCCCGATAGACATCCGCAAACCTGTCTGAGACAGCTAGAATCCGCTCGGCAGCCGACAAGGAGCGCCGGAGAGTCTGCGCTCGCGACGCCGAAGCTTCCCCGAATTTTTCCATGTTAACACGGTCATCGGTCGAATAAATCTCGGCTTCGCCAAGATCGTTGACGAGGAATTGGCGGTCAGATATCCACCAGCCGTCGTGCACCGTCACTAAAAAGGGAACGCGCATGGCTTTTGCTGCATCCAACAAACTCGAGGTCAAACGCTGAATGCAATGGAAATGCACGAGGTCCGGCTGACGAGCTCGGAGAAACTCCTCGAACAGACGGCCCATTTCTTCGTCGAGCGGTCGCTTGTCGATGTCCGGCTCGCTCGGCGTCGAAACGGCCGAAACCCTAATCCCGTCATTCGCATAATTGAATATCTGATAGGGTTCAAGGCCGCCATCAAACGATGAGTATACCTCAATATCGAACTCGTTCCCATGACGCGCTCTGAGGTCGCGCACGTTGTCGTGAACGACGCGCGTGGCGCCACCGATGGCCTGCGGTGGATAAAATACATTTACGATTACAATCCGCCAGCGCTTTTTTTCAGCAGATTTCGTCAGAGGAACACTGTCGTGCATAATGCAATCCAGATTGTCCGCAATGTGCCTCTCATGATATGCGTCCGATACAGCGGACTTGGCAGCCTCACCGATCTTGCAGCGTACTTCGCGGCTTTCTATCAGTTTGTCCAGCGCCTCGAACCACTCCTCAGGCGTATCGACCATTATACCCGTTTTACCTTGGTCGATGACATCCTCGTAATTTCTAGTACGGCTGACAACTGATGGGATGCCCAACATCGCAGCCTCCATCCACTTTATCTCACTCTTGCATTCCGTTGCTTCGTTGCGGCTCAGAACGGCCAAATTGATGTCGGAGCGACCGAGAAGCTCCCAATATTTGGAAATGTCCCAGATGGGCGGCGTGCATTCGATTCGGCTTGCGAATTTAGAAAGGGACTTAGGAAGAGACTGAAATCCCACCAACTGCAACCGAAGGGAGCTGTGTCGTTTGAACAATTTCGAGAGCGCGGGGGCTACCAGATCTTCGAAATCGCTCTTGTGCGCCTTGGTGCCAGAACCGTAAAATAGAACTATCTCGTCCCTGCAACGCTTCCTTGCGGGCACGTCGCGGATAGCACGTTCGTGAGCTTTCCCTAGCCCGTTTCGATGCACGAAGGATTTGCCTGACTTCACGATTGCTGCCATGTGGCGCGCGAGCGGCTCTGTTGAAGCGATGGCATAGTCACACGCCGCCATTGCACTCTTGAATGCCTCAGCACCCGTCATCAAACCCGCATATTCTTCGCGCGTAATCAGATCACCATAAGTTGCAAAACTATCTGGATAATAATCTGCATCGAATATCAAGTCGTCTATCTCATAAAATGTCGGCAATCCAAGTTGCCGCGCACTCTCAATTAGCCGAAGAACCTCAAGCCATCCAGGAACACGGTAGAATATAACCGCGTCAAATTTAAACAATTCAGAGGATGCGGTTGTCAACTCGTGAGGCGACGCAAAGGAGGTGACAGACATGCCAATTGCATGAAATTGTTCGATCTTCTGCTCGATACGATAGAGCCGGCACTGCTCTAGTTCATGGTCGCCGACAATCGCGACATTTTTAATCGGACCACGAATCAACGGTGCCCTATCGCGCTCTTCGAGCGACACGGCCAGTTCCGTTGCTGCCTTTTTCATGAAACGCTTGGCTGCGTCGCGCCTCAAACCTATCGCATACGCTTGTGCGTAGCGAGCGTCGTTTTCGAATCTATCCCTCAGGACATCAAGTCTGAATTTTCGAAGACCGGAATCCGATGGATATTTATCAATTCCTTGCTCCAAAGCTTGAATGGCACCATCAAAATTCCCGAGCTGGCGTTCGGCAGCCGCAAGATTCCAAAATGCAAAAATATTAAATTTATTCTCTATTAGCAATTTATAGTGACTTATGGCATATCCATAGTCACCTCCACGAAGTGAATTATCGCCAATATGATTTAACGCCCGACTATTCGAAGGCGCAACGCGAAGGACTGCCTCGTAAACTCTCTGCGCCTCGCGTGCATGGTCAGAAACTGCCAACAAATCTGCTGCGGCAAGATAGATACTGGCGGTTTCTTCTAATAGAGGGCAGCCAGATCGTCTTTCCCGGATACCGGTCTTGATAAAATGCTCGAGAAGGCGCCAATTACTTTGCGACAGACTAGATAAATCATTATTATTGGCCAAATAGCATGCTGCATCGAAATTTTTTGGAAAATCTGACCCGTCTATGTTCAAGGACTTCAGCAATTGTCTGGCATTGCAAGGGCGGTTAGCCGGCAAGCCGTCGGTCAGCCAATGCCGATAGGCAGCGACGTCGGATGGGAATTCCTTTAATTCATAGCTAGCATAAAAATCTGGATCAAATTCCAGTCCGAATGCAATAGGAAAAAGATATGCGTGCCCTTTCTCGGCAAAATGTTCATAACACGCCGCGTCATCCTTCGGCGGCTCACTCATCAATGTTCGATAGTCGCATACCTTGAATTTCTGAACCAACTGTTCCGAAAAGAACCCAGATCTTTCCAGCGCCACCTGAATTCGTTCGAAACGCGCCGCGGCCAAAGAATCGTGCGGATCGACCCGCGTGGAGAGCGAATCGTTCGAAACTCTCGGTAAGCGCATCGGATGCAACCCGGCTCCACTCGCCGGCGGACAGGGCCGCTCTTCGGCGCGACCGTGAACTACATAATGCAAGAATGGATTGAGGCCTGCCTCTCGCACGTCTGGGTTGGCATCAAGGTACCCGTTCGATGAAAACCAGGGCGCAGGATTTCGGCCCTCCCGCCAACCTTTTCGAATGTAGTGAGCCAGCAAGTCCGACTCTTCTAGAAGATCTGTATTGATCTTACCATAATAAACAATATCAAACTGCGAAGAAATTGCCCTGCGCGTCCTGTAATACACGATTTGCGCTGTAACGTATTTCCATAAAGTCATCAGAGTTTTTGAATATTTAGGCATGTTAGAACCCAAAATCGTTATTTCGCCGTCTGTCCACGTCAATCTCGGATTCGCGGATTTTCGCGACTTCGCCATGATGCCGCATTGTCGTCGGGGGGACATAGCAGGCGCAGGGTCCGGATCCAAGGCGCTTGCTGAAAAAGGGCTTATACCAGCCCCCATGAAGCCTGACTCACGAGGGATTCCCAGCGCGGCCGAACTCTGATTCGATGCACTGATTCGGATGGAGGAGGCTTGGGTGGGCGCGCCCTTGGCGATCACGCGGACGGATTTTACGAGTGCGGAACTTCGCGGGCTTAGCCGCAGATGTACGGATGGCGCTCAGGTTCGCCGTCTGTTGGCGTTGGCGGCGTAATCCAGCATCTGCCCGACGACTTCGCGGCGGATCCGGCTGTCGGTCCCCCGCTTGACCTCGACGAGAGTCGGAACGCCGTCCTGGTCGAGAAACAGGTGATCGAGCGCCCA
>JAKBDW010000510.1:0-4501 GCA_021834245.1 Pseudomonadota bacterium | reverse complement strand
CTTGCGCGCCCTGGAAGAAGCACTGCTCGATTTCGCCGGTTGCGCAGTGGTGATCTCGCATGATCGCTGGTTTTTGGACCGCATCGCGACCCACATGCTGGCTTTCGAAGGCGACAGCAAAGTGGTCTGGTTCGAGGGTAACTACGCGGATTATGAAGCCGACAAGCACCGCCGCCTCGGTACCGACGCCGATCAACCGCACCGCATCAAGTACCGAAAACTGGCCATCTAGCGATTACCCACCGTTGGTACCCAGTGGAGCATAATTCGACAACGACACTAAGATTGCCAGTCGTCGGTAATGCAGGACATTAATTTCGGCAACCGTCCTTTTATACTGGTGTCGCGCCCCAAGAATCAAAACCAGTCTCGGTCTGCAAGAGGCGGGAAGTGAATACAGGGAGGTATATTTCAACTCTCACGCCACCATAATGCCGGAATCCTCCCGATAATCCTGCCCCGGCCGCCAAGTACCTGCCGTCGCGACTGACGGCAAGGCCGCTGATTCAGGCGCGCAGTGAGTCAAGCAACTGCTTGTGTGTGCCATGCCAGATGCGGATGTGGTTGCCGATATTGGCGTTGATGAATCACCACGTCACACACGCTGCCTCCTTCCTTCAGCAAAGCATTGACTCGACTACCCAGACAATTAGCTGCTCAGGAGAAACAACGCTGCTGCCCCGGCGCTAATCCAGCGCGTCGCGCATAATGGAAAGAACCGAAACTTGCATTCTTATATTCCGCAACCGTCCTGCGCGGCAACGAAGCCGGATTTCTGCTTGTCGGCAGGATCTTGTTTTGTTGCCATATTCCGCTCGATCTGGCATACCAGCTTGACCTGGACGGACTAGCTAGACAGTGGCCAGAGTTGCAAAACTATTGGCCAGCGACTGCTATTTTATAGAATCTATTCTGCCTTGAGCGAGGGCATCGACCGGTAGATAAAATTTGGCTGTATTGCCGTAATTCGGCGGTCATGCAAGCGCAGCGCTTCAATCTTTTTCAGGCCCGGATCGACTTCAATGGTCATGCGATACAAATGGTCCCCGATCCTGGTAAGCCGCTTGATGCGCAATCCGCCGTAGACTTTCCGGATTACCCCTTTGTCCGCGCCCGGTGCCAGGGTCACCAGGTATTCACCGAATACCCGTTGAGCGTTTGGAACAGGTTTGGTTGTCGAAGGGGCCAGGGCCGGCGGCGTCTGACTGCAGGCCTGACCACCAGCCAAGGTAAGGATGACGATGGCCCCCATGATCCACCCTGCATTCCTTGCCGACATATCACCCACTCAATGCACCGTGGCAGTAAGACCGGTGGGCGCATTGATAAAAGCAAGCGATTTCATGACATCTATGGCATTGCCGGTAGTCGTTTTTCCGGCAAGGCTGGCCGCCGCCCGGCCGCCGTACTTGATAGCATTCACAATATCAGTGTAATTGTCTTTCGGATTGAAGGCTCTCAGCATCGCGGCGAGGCCCGTGACTTCGGGCGTTGCCATGGACGTTCCATTGAGCGTGTTGTAGCTGGTGTTATTGAGGGCCAAGACCTGAATATTGAAGCCGTAAAGTGCTACCCCGTAATCGGCTGTCGATCCCGTGGTTAGACGGATGCCTATCGTGCAAGTTACATTAATGCAGTTGGAGATATCCGCGCTGACCGGATAGTAACTGGATGCGGACGGAGCGGTCGGCGTCGAATCAGTGTAAGTCGGTTGCAACAGGTATGCTGGGGACGCTGGCGCAAACGGGTCGCCACCGCTAATGCTGTCGGCCAGCGAAAAGGTTCCATCCGAGGTGACGTTCGCATAGAGCGATGCGTTCAGCACCGCAACATTGCCCGCGCCAATATTGAAAGCCTTGTACGCCCGGTCATCGGTATGCAGTGCATACGTACCCGATGGCCAGCTCGAAGGGTCGATCAATACCGAAGTGGCGGGATTGCCGATTGACCCCGCGGTCCAGCCGGTGCCGGAGGTTGCGGTCTTTGTCCAGCCACTGCTGAACGAATCCGTAATCGTCGTATTGCTTCCCGCGTAGGTACTGAGAATATTGGTGCCAGGCGCACCCACATCGACGCTGGTGGGACCCCAATCGGAAAAATCGGCCAGGGCAAAACTCTGGTCCAGCGCCGCAACGCAGATAAGGTTAGGCTGCGTGAAATCACAAGGGTAAACTGCGTTCCCACTGGCATCATTATCGAGACTGCTGTTGCCCGCTGCGACTACGACGACGACATCGCTGTTCTGCGCACTCGTAATCGCATCGCTGAAAGCCTGGTCGAATCCCCCGCCCCCGCCAAGACTCATGTTGATTACTTTGGCGCCATTGGCGATGGCGAAATCGATGCCCTGGATAATATTGAAGGTGGTGCCGCTGCCAGTCGCATCCATCACACGCACTGCCATGATGTTTGCCTTCCAGCACACGCCGGTGGTTCCAGTGCCATTGTTGCCGACGGCGCCGATAATGCCCGCGACGTGGGTGCCGTGGCCAACGAGATCCATCGGATTATTGTTGCC
This sequence comes from Pseudomonadota bacterium, assembly GCA_021834245.1. Classification (GTDB taxonomy): domain Bacteria; phylum Pseudomonadota; class Gammaproteobacteria; order Acidiferrobacterales; family UBA6901; genus JAJXUF01. The sequence goes on along the minus strand of JAKBDW010000510.1, from coordinate 1,983 downwards.
GTCGACGAAATTGTAGCCGTGATTGACCAGAGTCGACCCATTATAGGTAACACCCGAGCCGTTCCACATGTTAGCCGCCAGATCTTGCTGGTTGTAATTGATTCCTGAATCGATAACCGCGACCACCACGCTGCTACAGTCGGTGATATGGTTCCAGGCAGGCTCGATGTCCATATCATCGCCGGAAATGCCCGGATTGTCCTTGGAATAGATCGAGCCTTCTCCCTGGATAACGGAATTCACCGTCTGCCCGCTGTTATTGAACGCCCACAGGTTTGCGAACTGCGGATCATTGGGCACTGCAGTGGTACGATAAATGAAATTCGGCTGGGCGTACTCGACATTCGGATCATTCCGGTACGCCGATACCCATTGGCTCACAGACTGGCCTGGCATAAGCCGCACGCGCGCCAACCCGTTCCCGAGGTCCGCCCGCAATGCATTATCCATCGCCGCAACCGATTCGGTTCGCATCTGCGAAGTGACACCGGCCTTGAACTTGACGAGCACCTCGCCCGGCACGTAACTGCCTCGAGGCAAAGCGGCATGAGCCAAACTGAAGAAAACCGCGCTGCCGCCGGCGAGAATGACTCCTACGATTGAACGCAGCATTTTACGCATATTTACCTTTGGGCCTGCCTACGGTACAGAGACGACCATAGCCTGGGAGGGGGCGCTAAAGCTGCCGCTGCTGCCACCCTGGGGGTCAAGTGCCGCGAAGGCCCGCACCGTCACCGAATAATTGCCCGTGCTGAGAGTGATTGTGGTCGACGTCGGCGCCGATGATCCGGAAACGTAAGGAACAGTTGCCATAAGTTTTCCGTCTACCAGCACTTGGTAGCCGCCGCCTGCACTATTGACGCCGACCTCGTCATTTGCCGCCCAGGACACTGTCACCGAATGGGTGGTGGAAACAAATGAATTGGAGTGAGACACGCTCGCAGATGAGCTTGAACCGCCGCCACCGCTGCCGCAAGCGGATAGGACAAGGGTCAAGACAATAACCACTGAAACAAGACGGTGTTTAGCCACTTACAAAATGCTCCCTGTTGATCTTGCAGCTAAAAGACTTAATTCCTTAGTTATGGGCTCACCCAAGTTATTGTCTTAAATATTATAGATTAGTGATTGGGATATTTCCCCCGCCTTTCAGCCACCGGCTCGCATTTGTCGGTTTTCCGCTGGCTATCTTTGCGACACAAACGGCTACTACCGGGACCCAAGCGCGAAGCGGCCAAAAGCATTCTGACCACAAGGTTTCAGATACCGCGAGATCAGCATCCTCCGCCGACAATTTTATTGCGATCACTGTCGCGCCCGTCAATACCGGCGTTACCAACGGCGTTAGGCCTGCGGCCCAATCAGACCGCGGGCGTCCATGGTAACCTGAATTGGTGGCAGCACCCTACTTGGGGGCTTGAAATTCGTACGGCTGCCTGCGGCCGAACCCGACGGAACGGCAATTGGTGAGAATCGCATCAGGCAATCCGCAAAATTGGCGAATGTCGACTGCATCATAAGACTGCGCAGTATCGGAACCCGTGAAAACAGCCGGAGCCACGCAAGAAAGGACTCGGGTCGATGAATTCGCGGTCTCGCTTACACCGATTCCTCCGCGTAGCCATTGCTACCGAGAAGCGCCCGGATCTCGGGCACACAGGACCCGCAGTTAGTACCGGCTTTCAGTCGCTGACCAACAGCGCGGACACTGACACAGCCGTCAGCCATTGCCGACCTGATCGTATTTTCCCCGACACCGAAACAGGCACAAATCTGGCGACCGCAATCAGGTACACCGTTCAAAGGAGTTCCAGCAAGCAGGCTTGCCCGGGTCGCCGTATCCAGCGCATCCTTCGTGAGCAGCGAGGCAAGCCAGTCTCGGGGAGGCAAGACGGAGTCAGGGCCAATAAAGATGCAACTTTCGAGCCTGCCGGCGGCGAGACGTGCTGCCCGGTAGCGGCGTGTCGCCGTGTCAAAATATTC